>NZ_QRQA01000012.1:94650-94951 GCF_003475755.1 Mitsuokella sp. AF33-22
CGGATGAACCGCTCAATCCAAGCAGAGGGAACATTCGGTATCTTGAAGACAGACCGCTGGTACAAAAAAATAGTGCGGAGAGGCAGCGATGCTGTCCGCATGGAGATTTTCCTGGTTTCAATAGGTCACAACCTGTATAAGTACTACAACAAAAAGCAAAAGATGAGACAGGCCGCATAGGATGGATGGTATACCATTTTATGGGTAAAGGGGGCGTATACCCTTTTTTCAGGACAGGAAGCTCTCGGCACGCAAAAAGAGGCTGTGGACAAAATGATTTTACATTTTGTCACAGCCCCTT
>NZ_QRQA01000013.1:0-92896 GCF_003475755.1 Mitsuokella sp. AF33-22
CTCCTTTCATCAAGCAGAAATGCAACTGCCAGCAGTTCCCCTATCGACCCTGCGGGCCACTTCCCCCCGAAGGGGGAAGCTTTGCTTCGCGCCCGTGCGTGGGGCTACGACGCTTGTGAGGACTTGCTGTCGGAGATTCTTCTTCTCCGTCCGTCCATGGACCTCTTCCACCGCTTCGCGGTCCCCCTTCCCCGTGCGCGGGGACGGCTGCGCGAATTGCTGCGCTGGTTGTTCTGTCGAAGGGCAAGAGCCCGAGCGGAGGGATGTATTCCGCCTGGAGGCGCACAGCGATTGCCCGCGGCAATACATGTAGGGGACGAGGGTGCATAAGCGGAGCGTTGGCGCCTGGCGTTAAGAAGGGATTTTTTCCTTGCCAGCTTCCTGGCGAACGGACGTCGTTCAAGCAGCGCGCGTTTCGCACGTTCGTCAGGCTTCATTCCAAAGGAAAAAATCCCTTTAGCCAGCCGACTTCGCGCAGCGTTGCGCTCTCGTCCCCGCCTTCCACATTTAGCTGCGCGCTGAAGCCGGAATACATCCCGCAGCGCCCTTGCATTCCTCCTTTCATCAAGCAGAAATGCAACTGCCAGCAGTTCCCCTATCGACCCTGCGGGCCACTTCCCCCCGAAGGGGGAAGCTTTGCTTCGCGCCCGTGCGTGGGGCTACGACGCTTGTGAGGACTTGCTGTCGGAGATTCTTCTTCTCCGTCCGTCCATGGACCTCTTCCACCGCTTCGCGGTCCCCCTTCCCCGTGCGCGGGGACGGCTGCGCGAATTGCTGCGCTGGTTGTTCTGTCGAAGGGCAAGAGCCCGAGCGGAGGGATGTATTCCGCCTGGAGGCGCACAGCGATTGCCCGCGGCAATACATGTAGGGGACGAGGGTGCATAAGCGGAGCGTTGGCGCCTGGCGTTAAGAAGGGATTTTTTCCTTGCCAGCTTCCTGGCGAACGGACGTCGTTCAAGCAGCGCGCGTTTCGCACGTTCGTCAGGCTTCATTCCAAAGGAAAAATCCCTTTAGCCAGCCGGCTTCGCGGAGCGTTGCGCTCTCGCCCCCGCCTTCCACATTTAGCTGTGCGCTGAAGCCGGAATACATCCCGCAGCGCCTTTTACAGGTGCATGCTCTCTATGCTCATTTACATTGAGCCTGTGCGTCACTGCTCGTACTCACCCCTTCAGTCGCCTGCGGCGACAGCTTCCCCAAAGGGGACGCCGATCTCATCCACCAGCCGATTTCGCGCAGCGTTGCGCCCTCGTCCCCGTCTTTCACATTCAGCCGCGTGCTGAAGCCAGAATGCATCCCGCAGCGGCCTCTTTTGCCTCATGTGCCTCGCGCTCGAGGCGGGCGCGCTTCTTGGCCTTGTTCTCCTTCTTGCGCTGCTTGCGGATCTCGCGCGAATAACGCTCCTCCTCGCTGAAAATGCAGCCGCAGTACGGCTGGCGGTAGAGCTCAAGCTCGTGGCTGATGTCGATGCCCTCCTGCCAGCCCGGACGAAAATCTTCATAATAGAAGGCCACGCCGTATTGCGCTGCGAAACGCTCGGCCGTGCGGCGCATGAGATCATGCTGCTGGTAGATGCTGTAGAAGAGCGTCGACGTAAAGGCGTCGAAGCCGTGCTCGGCCGCATAGCGGGCCGTCTCCTCGAGCCGCCAGGTATAGCACATCGTGCAGCGGCCGTTCGGCAAGGCCTCGGCCGGCAGCGCCTTCTTGAGGAAATCGCGCAGCCGGTAATGCTCATCGGCATGAAATTCCATCCCGACCTTCTCGGCAAATTCTTTAGCCGTCTTCAGGCGCATGTCCCACTCTTTGTAGGGATGGATGTTCGGATTGAAGAAATAGCCGACAGGCTCAATGCCCTCTTCCCGCAAGGTCTTGACGGGATAGCAGGAGCACGGGCCGCAGCACATATGGAGTAACAAACGCAAGTGGCTCACCTCTTTCTAGTTGCTTGCTTATTTCATGGGAAACTCGTAGCCCCGCTGCGGACAGGCCATGCGCTTTATCATTCACGGACCGGTTGTTCATCTTTCGAGATGCGCGCGGAAACCTGGCACTGGCAGGCACGAGCTTCGCCTTTCGTGGATTGTTTGCTTACTTCTCGGGATACGGGATGCCGAGATGCTCATAGCCGGCCCTCGTCACGACGCGGCCGCGCGGTGTGCGGTTGAGGAAGCCAAGCTGGATGAGATAGGGCTCATAGACATCCTCAATGGTATCCCGCGCCTCGCTGATGGCGGCCGCGAGCGTATCGAGGCCGACGGGGCCGCCCGCGAACTTCTGGATCATCGTCATGAGCATGCGGCGGTCCGTGTGGTCGAGGCCGGCCTTGTCGACCTCGAGCATGCGCAGCGCCTTGTCGGCAATCTCATTCGTGATGACGCCCGCACCCTCAATCTGGGCCACGTCGCGCACGCGTTTTAAAAGCCGGTTGGCCACGCGCGGCGTTCCGCGGCTGCGGCGCGCAATCTCCAGCGCCCCCTCGTCTTCAATCGGGATCTCGAGAATCTCGGCCGCACGCTTGATGATGTGCACGAGGGACTCCGGCGTGTAGTACTCGAGGCGCGAGATGACGCCGAAGCGGTCGCGCAGGGGCGCTGCGAGGGCACCGGCCTTCGTCGTCGCGCCGATGAGCGTGAACGGCGCGATATCGAGCCGTATCGAGCGCGCACTCGGCCCCTTGCCGATGATGATGTCGAGCGCGAAATCCTCCATGGCCGAATAGAGCACTTCCTCGACGCTGTGCGAAAGGCGATGAATCTCGTCGATAAAGAGCACGTCGTGCTCCTGCAGATTCGTGAGCAGCGCCGCGAGATCGCCACTGCGCTCAATCGCCGGGCCCGAAGTCTGGCGGAAATTGACGCCGAGCTCGTTGGCGATGATGCCCGCGAGCGTCGTCTTGCCAAGCCCCGGCGGGCCGTACAAGAGCACGTGGTCAAGCGCCTCGCCGCGCGACAAGGCCGCCTGAATGAAAATCGAGAGATTGGCCTTGACCTTCTCCTGGCCGATGTATTCGATGAGCTTGCGCGGACGCAGGCTGTACTGCCAGTCATCCGCCCGCTGCTCATCCATCGCGACGATGCGGTCCTCGTCGTAGGAATCAAAACCGTCCAAGCCAGCACCTCCTTCTGTTAATCCTTGTATTGCGTTTCATCATGAAGTTTTTATCACATATGGCTCAATGCCTTGAGCGAGGCCTTGATGATGGCCTCGGTCGTCTTGTACTTCGCCGTCTTGCGGATGACGGGCGCAAGCTCCGCCTGCGTGTAGCCGAGAGCCTTGAGCGCTTCCGTCGCCTCGGCCACGGCATCATCGCCCGCAGGGACATCCGTCGTCAGCGTCAGCTCTTCCTCTTCGCCGCCCGCAAAGGCCACTTTGTCCTTGAGCTCAAGGATCAGCCGCTCGGCCGACTTCTTGCCGATGCCCGGCAGCTTCGTCAGCACACTCGTCTGCTTGTTCTGGATGGCCCGGCAGAGACCCTCGACCGTGATGGCCGAGAGGATGCCGAGCGCGACCTTCGGGCCGATGCCCGAGACGCCGATCAGCTGCAGAAAGAGATCGTATTCCTCCTGCGCCGCAAAGCCGTAGAGCACGATGGCATCCTCGCGCACGCTCGTGTACGTGAAGAGCCGGGCCTCCTCGTGCAGCCGCAGCTTCTGGCGCGTCGAATTCGCGATGAAGACGCGGTAGCCCACGCCCTGCACATCGAGCAGGCAGTAATCCGTATAAAGATAGATGATGGTTCCGCGCAGATAGCCGATCATAATTGATTCCTCCAGGTCATGCTATTGAGGCAATGTGTCGTGCAGATGGCGATGGCCAAAGCGTCGGCCGTATCGTCTGGCTTCGGCGGCTTCGGCAGGTTCAGGATCTTCGTGACCATGTAGATGACCTGCTGCTTGTCGGCCTTGCCGTAGCCCGTGACATCCTGCTTGATCTGCATCGGCGTGCGCTCGACGAGCCGGAGGCCATTCTTGGCCGCCGTCAGCAGCACGATGCCCCTGGCCTGGCCGACCGGGATGGCCGTCGTAACGTTGCGGTTGAAGAAGAGCTTCTCGACGCCCATGACATCGGGCTTGTACTTCTTGATGAGCGCGTCGAGCTCGTCGTAGATCTTCATGAGCCGGTCTTCCATCTTCATCTCGGGCGAGGTGAAAATCGAGCCGTAGGCCCGCGGGATCAGGCGGCTGCCGACCGATTCCACGAAGCCGAAGCCGCAGATGGCCGTGCCGGGGTCAATGCCTAATGCTAGCATAAGGGGTAGTCTCCTTTTCATGAAAGCAAGCCCCTACAAATCGAATGTCGAATCGTAGGGGCTTGCGCATCGTCCGGCCGGGAGACTTATTCCTCCTCGTCGTCGGACTCGTAATTGCTGTAAACGTTCTGGACGTCGTCGTTCTCCTCGAGTGCATCGATGAGGTTCTGCATCTTCTCGGCGTCCTTGCCAGTCAGATGGACCATCGTATCCGGTACCATCGTGACTTCTGCCGAAGCCGTCTCAATGCCCTTCTCGCCGAGCGCCTGCTCGATGGCGTCGAAGGAATCCGGCTCGCCCGTGATCTCGAAGACCTCGTCTTCCGACTTCATGTCCTCGGCACCGGCATCAAGCACGATCTCCATGAGGGCATCCTCGTCGTCAAACGCTTCCTTCTCGACGATGAAAACGGCCTTCTTCTTGAACATCCAGGCCACGCAGCCATCCTGACCGAGGTTGCCGCCGAACTTCGAGAAGAGGTGGCGGACATCGGCAGCCGTGCGGTTGCGGTTATCCGTGAGGATGTCGAGCATGACGGCCGTGCCGCCCGGGCCGTAGCCCTCGTACATGATCTCCTCATAGCTGCCGCTCTCGGTGTTGCCGAGGCCTTTCTCGATGGCACGCTTGATGTTGTCCTTCGGGATGTTGTTGGATTTCGCTTTGGAAAGGGCCAGCTTCAGGCGCATGTTGCCCGTCGGGTCGGCACCGCCCATGCGGACGGCAATCGTGATCTCACGGCCGATTTTCGTCGTGATCTTGCCGCGTATGGCGTCGTTTGCCCCTTTTTTGCGCTTGATATTTGCCCATTTAGAATGTCCTGACATAAAAGAACACCGCTCCTTCAATCAAAATTGCACGTTATCCTGTGATAACTTACTCATTTTACCACAAATCCCCGCTTCCCACAATATGAAACGGCGGGCAGCGGGCGATTTGCTGTTCCTGTCTGTTATTTCACGAGCTTGAAGTACTTCTTCTTGCCCTTCTTGACGATGGCCGAACCATCCTGGAAATCGCTGTCCTGGAGGACGTAGTCAACGTCCCTGACCTTCTCGTCGTTGAGGGAGAGGCCGTTCTGCTGGATCAGGCGGCGGCCCTCGCTCTTCGAGGCGAAGACCTTGCCGGCCGTGAGGACATCGAGGAGTTTCCTGCCGGCTTCAGCCGCAATCTTCGGCATGTCGTCCGTGCTGCCCGCACCGCCGAACAGGGCCTCGGCTGCCTTCTGCGCCTTCTCGGCCTCTTCCTCGCCGTGAACGATCTTCGTGACCTCGTAGGCGAGCACGCGCTTGGCCTCGTTGATGGCCGCATCCTTGAGGCTGCCGAGGCGGTGTACCTCCTCCATCGGCAGGAACGTCAGGAGAGACAGGCATTTCTCGACGTCAGCGTCGTCGACGTTGCGCCAGTACTGGTAGAACTCGTACGGCGAAGTCTTCTCAGCATCGAGCCAGAGCGCGCCGCCTGCCGTCTTGCCCATCTTCTTGCCGTCGCTCTTCGTCAGAAGCTTGTTCGTCAGGCCGTAGACCGCCACATTGTTCTTGCGGCGGTTGAGCTCAACGCCGGCGATGATGTTCGACCACTGGTCGTCGCCGCCCATCTCGAGCTTGCAGCCGTAGCGGCGGTTGAGCTCGAGGAAGTCGTAGGCCTGCATGACCATGTAGTTGAACTCGAGGAAGGTCAGGCCCTTCTCCCAGCGCTGCTTGTAGCATTCGGCCGCGAGCATGCGGTTGACCGTGAAGCAGGCGCCGACATCGCGCAGCAGATCGATGTAGTTGAGCTTCCTGAGCCAGTCGCCGTTGTTGACCATGATGGCCTTGTCATCGGAAAAATCGATGAAGCGCGCGATCTGCTTCTTGAAGCATTCGCAGTTGTGCTCGATGTCCTCGTCCGTCAGCATCTTGCGCATGTCCGTGCGGCCCGAGGGATCGCCAACCGTACCCGTGCCGCCGCCGACGAGGCAGATTGGGCGGTGGCCGGCGCGCTGCATGTGCGCCATGGCCATCAGCGCGATGAAATGGCCTGCATGCAGGCTGTCCGCCGTCGGGTCAAAGCCGATGTAAAACGTCACGCGTTCCTTGTCAAAAAGCTCGCGCAGTTCCGCTTCATTCGTGCACTGGGCAATAAAGCCTCTTTCTTTCAGGGTGTCAAATACATTTGCCAACAATCTCTCTCCTTTATACAAAGCAGTGGACGGCCTGCCCGCTGCCGACATTCATGATGTTAGTTCTTGCCCTTCGAGACGCTGCTGCCGGGTTCCGGCGCCGCCGCTGCCGGAGCTGCATTGCCGCCTGCTGCCGGACCCTGCGACGGTGGAGCCGCCGGCTGCTGGGCATTGTCATTCAGCTTCTTGCCGTTATCCTTGCCCTTCTCGGGTGCCTTGGTCTCCGATTTCGCCGCGGACGATTCCTTCTTCGTCACGGCCGTGCTCTTGTCATCCTCGAGCGAACCGATGGAATCGCTCTTGGAAGACGAGGAGCCGTCGAAGTCCTTCGCGGGCGTGCCCTTGAGCGCATCCGTCATGAAGGATTTCCAGATGCTGGCGGGCAGCATGCCGCCGGTCATCGTGCCCATCGAGGTGTTGTCGTCGTTGCCGATCCAGACACCCGTGACGAGGTCCGGCGTGTAGCCGACGAACCACGCATCGTGGTAGTCGCTCGTCGTACCCGTCTTGCCGGCGGCCGGACGGCCGATGTTTGCGCCGCGGCCCGTGCCGGACTTGATGACGTCTTCGAGCATGCTCGTGAGCTCAGCCGCACTGTCCTCGCTGATGACATTGTGCTGCTCGGGGTTCGCTTCATCGATGACCTTGCCGTTGCGGTCGAGCACCCGGACGATGACGACGGGGTCAACGTGAACGCCCTTGTTCGCAAACGTGCCGTAGGCGCTCGTGAGCTCCAGCGGCGTCACGCCCTTCGTCAGGCCGCCGAGCGAGGCCGCGAGATTCTTGTCGTTCTGCGGGCCGTCGGTGACGAGCGTCGTGATGCCCATCTCCTGCGCGTAGTAGAGAACCTTCTCGATGCCGAGCTTCTGGGCGATTTTGACCGTCGGCACGTTCATCGAGTGCGTCGCGACCTGGCGCAGCGTCACGGCGCCGCTGAAGGTGCGCTCGTAGTTCTGCGGTTCCCAGTCGCCGATCTTTATCGGGCTGTCGTTGATGACCGTGGACGGCGTGAACTTGTTCTCGAGTGCCGCCGCAAAGACGAACGGCTTGAACGAGGAACCCGGCTGGCGCTCGGCCATCGTGGCGCGGTTGAACTGGTCCGTGCCGCGGCCGCCGACCATCGCCTTGACGTAGCCCGTGTGCGGGTCGATCGCGACGAGCGCGCCCTGCGGCTGCTGGACGCCGTTGCCGTCTTTCTTGCCGTTCGGCAGCTTCTTCATGGCGCTTTCGGCCGCGCGTTGCATGTCCATATCGATGGTCGTGTAGACCTTGAGGCCTTCTTTGTAGACCTTGTCCGCGCCGTACTTGTCGATGAGCTTCTGCGTCACGTAATCGATGAAGTACGAAGCCTCGTGGTCATCCTTCTTCTGGCTCGGCTGCACGAGGTCGAGCTTTTCCTTCTTCGTCTTCTCCGCCGTTGCCGTGTCGATGTAGCCGTACTTGGCCATCTGGTCGAGCACCGTCGCCTTGCGGTCCTGAGCGGCCTGCAGGTTGTTGAGCGGCGAATAGTAATTCGGACTCTTTGGGATGCCGGCGAGCATCGCGCATTCGTTGAGCGTGAGGTCCTCGACGTCCTTGCCGAAGTACGTGCGCGCCGCGGCCTGCACGCCGTAGGCGCCCTGGCCGAAGTAGATCTGGTTCAGGTAGAGCTCGAGGATCTCCTGCTTCGTGTACTGGCGCTCGAGCCGCAGGGCCAGGAAGAGCTCCTGGATTTTGCGCTTGAGCGTGCGGTCCTGCGTCAGATACGCATTCTTGGCGAGCTGCTGCGTGATGGTCGAGCCGCCTTCTGAGACAGTGCGGCCGCGCAGATTCGCCCAGATGGCACGCGCGATGCCGCGCGGGTCCACGCCGATGTGGTCGTAGAAGCGGTTATCCTCCACGGCGACGAATGCGTCCTGCAGATTCTGCGGGACCTGGCTGAGCTTGACCGGCATGCGGTCTTCCTCCGCGTGGATCGTCGCGATCTCATTGCCGTCAATATCGTAAACCTGAGACGAGGCCGGCGGCAGGATATCATCCGCCAGATCCGATTTGGTATTCATGCTCGCGGTCAAGAAGCCGCAGCCAACGCCGATCAGCATGACCACCAGGACGATGCCGATGCCCATAAGGGTCTTATGTGCGGTCGAACGGCCGCCAGTCTTCGGGGCTCGTCTGTGATGGTTTTTCGGGTTTCGAGTTTCCATTTGGCGCCTCCTTCAAACATATACGCCTTTCATTTTACCACACATTCGCGGAAAAGCATATGGTTTTCCTGTTTCTGCGCCTCATTTGAGGTTGACGACCGTCGCGCCCGTGCCGCCCTCATTGATATCGGCAAACTGGAAACTCACGACGCTCGGATGATGCCTGAGATACGCGTGGATGCCCTTGCGCAGTGCGCCCGTGCCCTTGCCGTGGATGACGAGGACCTGCGAGAGACCGGCCATCTCGGCATCGTCGAGGAATTTGCCGACGACCATCTCGGCCTCATCGACCATGAGGCCGCGGATGTCGATTTCGCGGCTGATGCCCTGCACCTTCTGCATGAAGGAACGCGTCTGGCGGTTCTTCGAGGAGGATGCGGCCGCAGGCTTGTTTTCCGGCGCATGGCTCAGAAAGCGGCAGGCCAAGGCCTTGACCTTCGTGTGCAGGCTGCCAATCTGTACGAGGAGTTCCCTGCCGTCGACGGCGAGCACCGTCCCCTTCTGGTCGAGCTTCTTGACGTAGACGCTGTCGCCCGGGCGGATGGTCTTGAGATTCACGGCCTCGCCGACGCCCTTCTGCGTCATGATGCCCGGACGCGCCTTCTCGAAGGCCTCGTTGAGCTTCGCGCGGGCATCCTGGATGGCCTGCTGGCGGCGCTTGATGCCCTGGTCGTCGAACTGCTCCTTGAGTTCCTTGATGATGGCCTCAGACTCGCGGCGCGTGCGGCGCACCATGGCGGCGCTCTGCTCGCGGGCCTTGCGGATCATGTCGCCCTTGCGCTTCGCGAGCTCCTCCTTCATGCCGGCGACCTTCTGCTCGAGCTGCGTCACGCGCTGCTGGCGCTCGAGGATGTCGGCGTTGCGCTGCTCGTACATCATCTTCTCGTTCTCGAGTTCGTTGATGACGTGCTCGAACTGCGCGTGGTCGGCCTTGACGAGCTGCTGGGCCCTTATGATGAGGGCCTCCGAGAGCCCGAGACGGCGGCTGATGGCAAAGGCGTTGCTCGCGCCGGGCATGCCGATGAGCAGCCGGTACGTCGGGCGCAGCGTCTTCACGTCGAACTCCACGCAGGCGTTCTCGATGCCGTCGCGCGAATAGGCAAACGTCTTGAGCTCGGAGTAATGCGTCGTCGCGACGGTCGTCACGCGCAGCTGCAGCAGCTTCTCAAGGATGGCCATGGCGAGCGCCGCGCCCTCCTCGGGGTCCGTGCCGGCGCCGAGCTCATCGAGCAGCACGAGGTCGTCGGACTCGACCTTCTCGAGGATGCGCACGATATGCGTCATGTGCGCCGAGAACGTCGAGAGATTCTGCTCGATGCTCTGCTCGTCGCCGATATCGGCGTAGATATTCGGATAGACGGAAATGACGGGGTCGGGTGCCGTCGGCAGGTAGCAGCCCGACTGCGCGAGGAGCACCATGAGGCCGAACGTCTTCATGCTGACGGTCTTGCCGCCCGTGTTCGGGCCGGTGATCAAGAGCATGCGGTAGCCCTCGCCGATGCGCAGGTCAATCGGCACGACCTTTTCCTTCGGGATGAACGGATGGCGTGCCTGCCGAAGGTCCGTGCGGCCCTCGCGGTTGAGCTCCGGGCGCTGCGCGTCCATCTGCTGCGCGAGACGGGCCTTCGCGAACGCGAAGTCGATATCGCCTAAAATGCGGCAGTTTTCCGTCAGCGTCTCGCCGTTCTTGTTGACCTCGGCCGAGAGATGGCGCAGGATGCGCTGGATTTCCTGCTGCTCGGCGAGCGTCAGCTGCTTGACGTCATTGTTGAGCTCGACGATGGCCATCGGCTCGATGAAGAGCGTCGCGCCCGTTGAAGACTGGTCGTGCACGATGCCCGGGAAGCGCGAGCGGTACTCCTGCTTGACGGGGATGACGTAGCGCTCGTCGCGCACGGTGACGATGGCATCCTGGAAGAATTTCTGGTATTCCGCCGTGTGCAGGATGCTGCCGATGCGCTCCTTGATCTTGCTCTGCGCGCTCTTGAGCTCGCGGCGGATGCGCCGAAGCTCGACGCTCGCGTCCTCGCGCATGGCGCCGTGCTCGTCGACGGTGTTCTCGAGCAGCCGCTCGAGCTGGCCAAGAATCTCGATGCTCCGCGCCCACTCCTTGAGCGTCGGGGCCTCGACCTCGCTGTCGCGGAAGAAGCGCTTGACACTCCGCATCGCGTAGAGTGTGCTCATGATGCTCACGATGTCGTCGAGGTCGAGCACGGCGCCCATCTTCACCTTCCTGAGCAGGGGGCGGATATCGAAGATGCCGCCGAACGGAGGTGCGGCCGTCTCAAGGACCGTCACGGCCTCCGTCGTCTCCTGCATCCATTCGACGGCTTCGTCAAAGTCGCTGGTCGGCAGCATCGTCTGCGCGCGTTCCCTGCCGATGAGCGAGGACGTGCAGGCGGCGAGCATCTCGCGCACCCGGCTGTATTCCATGATCTTATAGGTTTCTTGTTCCATTGTTCGTTCTTTACCTCATTTGACGGTTCTAAACGGCGTGAATGCTTAAAGGACGCCGCGGAAGTAGTGGCCGCGCGTGATATCCGGGCCCTCCTGCTCGCGCACCCATGCCTCCTGTGCCTCGTCGAGCTCAGATGGCAGGTTCATGGCGCGGCGGTAGGCTGCCACGAGGCGGCGGATCTCGTCCGGTGCCAGGGCTTTGGCCTCGATGCGGAGCGTACGCACACCGCCCGGGATGAATTTCATCGCATGCGGCAGCATCGAGAGCACCTTGCTGTTGAGCACGTGCATGTGGCAGAACTGGTCGGTCACGAGCGGGAAATCCGTGTCCTTGCGGTCACGCAGCGCAAAGCGGCGCTTCGTGCAGGGCTGGCTGCACGGGCCCTTGTCGATGCCGCCGAGGAAGCTGCCCATGACGCAGTACTCCGAGATCATGAGCTCGAGGCGCCCGTGCACGATGCACGTGAGCGGCAGCGGCGAGTCCTTCGCGATCTCCAGGATCTGCCCGCGGTTGAGCTCAGGCGAGAGCGTCGCCTCAGCCACGCCGTATTCTTTGAGAAAGGCCAGCGTCTGGCGGTTGTACGAAATCAGCGAGTAATCGGCATGGATGGGCAGCGTCGTCAGGCGGCGCACGAGGCCAAGCGTGCCGATGTTATGGACGTGGACGGCCGCGGGCGGGAAATCCCGCCAAGCTGCCATGAGACGCTCGACGCCCTTCTGATGGGCCTCGCGCACGATGCGCGGCATATTGAAGTCGATGCGCGCGCCCGCATCTTTGGCAAGCTGCCAGGCCGCCTGGTATTCCTCGGCCGTGATGACGTGATGGCGGTACGAGTCGCCGCCGAACAGGATGCCGTCAGCACCGCCCGCGAGCGCCGCTTTGACCTGCTCGAGCGTATCGCAGGCGACCATGAGCGAAGCGCTCTCTTTGAGCACGTCGCGCGGCTTCTCCGGCGCGATGTGCCACGCCGGCACCTGGCGAGCCTTCTCCATATGAATGGCGAGGCGCTTGTTCTCGAGCTCCTCAACGGCGCGGCGGCGTGCCTCGTTGATCTCGCTGACGGGCACCATGACCGCACCCTCGATGTCGCAGTCAAGAGACTCCATCGCAAAGACCGAGGTGCCGAGGCGCGCGGCCTGCTTGCGGACGGTTTCCTCCGAGAGCGGGCGCTTGCGCGCGGCTTCGCCGATGAAGTCCGTCTTGCCCGTGCCCGTCACGCCGTCCGCGTCGCGCAGCGTGATGATGAGCGGCTCGCCGATGGCGGCATGCACCGTAACGGCGACAGGGATGCGGCGCACGGGCGCACCCGTGTCAAAGCTGTGCTTGGCCTTCTCCATGAGCGCGGCATCGTAGACCTTGAACACGCGGTCATGATGGCGCACGGCCGACGGAATCGCGAAGACGACGGTATCGCCCGCTTCGCCGCGCGCAAGCGCCTTGCCTGCTGGCGTCAAAAGCTCCTTGATCGTCGCCGTCACGCGACCGCCGACCTTGACCCAGAAATCCACTTGGTCGCCGAGGCCCAGCCTGCCGCTGAGCTTCACCGTGACGAGCCGCTTGTCCCAGTCGTAATCGAGCACGCGGCCGATGAGCAGGCCGCGGTTGTTGGGCCGGCGGTCGCTCATCATCGTCCTGCCCGGGCGTCCGAGCAGATACGCCGTCGTGAAATCGCGGTTGAAGATCTGCGCGAGGTCGTCGCGCTCCTCTGCCGTCACCTCGTACCCCTTGCCGCTGTAATACGAATCGATGGCCTCGCGGTACGTGCGCACGACGGTCGCGACGTACTCGGGGCGCTTCATGCGGCCCTCAATCTTAAGAGAATTCACACCGGCAGCGAGGAGCTCGGGAATAACGTCGATCGTGCTGAGGTCGCGCGGCGAGAGCAGGTATTTGCCGGCCTCCTCGCCGAGCACATCCTCCCCCTTCCCGTCCACGAGCGTATACGGCAGGCGGCAGGGCTGCGCACAGCGGCCGCGGTTGCCGCTGCGCCCGCCGATCATGCTGCTCATGAGGCACTGGCCCGAGTAGCAGACGCAGAGCGCGCCGTGCATGAACGTCTCGATCTCCACGCCGGCATGCGCGCAGATGTAGCGGATGTCCTTGATCGAAAGCTCGCGGGCCAGCACGACGCGCGAGAAACCGAGTTCCTTGAGCGTGCGCACGCCCTCGAGACTGTGCACCGACATCTGCGTGCTCGCATGAAGAGGCAGATTCGGCACCGTCTCATGGGCGATCTTCGCGACGCCGAGGTCCTGCACGAGGATGGCGTCGGCGCCCGCCTCGTAGAGGAAGCGCAGATAGTCGCGCAGCTCCGGCAGTTCCTCGTCGTCGACAATCGTGTTGACCGTGACATGGATGGCCACATCGCGCAGATGCGCAAAGCGGATAGCCTCGCGCAGCCCCTCGCGGTCAAAATTCGCCGCATAGGCGCGGGCGCCGAAAACGTTGCCGGCCAGATAGACGGCATTGGCGCCGTTCTCCACGGCCGCGATCAGGGCCTCTCTGCTGCCGGCCGGTGCTAATAATTCCACCAATTTCTTTTCCTCCTAATTACAATACGTATCTATTCCGAAAAAACAGCACGGCGCCAGGGCACGTGCTGTCCGTCAATCCTTCTGTTGCTCCGCCTGCGTCTTGGAAGCGGCGGCGTCTTTGGCCTCTGCTGCCCCGGGCTCCGCGGCCTCTCTGGGTACGGCTTCTGCTGTGGGGGCTGCTTCCGTGTCTCCGGCGACTCCCGCCGCGGGAGCTTCCTGCGGCTGCCGCCTTGCAAGGCTTTCACGCAGGATTGCCTTCTGCTCCTCGTCGAGGCTCTCGGCCGCATCCTCCGTCGTCGGCAGCTGCGGCAGGTCCGAAAGCGACTCAAGGCCGAAGCAGCGCAGAAACGCAGCCGTCGTCCCGTAGAGGATGGGCCGGCCGATGACCTGCTTGCGCCCGCGCTCCTCGATGAGGTCGAGCTCGAGGAGCTTGGCGAGCGCACGCTCGATGCGCACGCCGCGCAGCCTCTCAATCTCGGGCTTTGTGATGGGCTGCTTGAACGCGATGATCGAGAGCGTCTCAAGCGTCGGCGCGGACAGGCGCCGCTCCGTCACCTGGCTCAGGCGCTCGACGACGGGATAGGCCTCCTGCCGCGTGACGAGCTGATAGCCGCCGGCCACGCGGTGAACGGTGAGGCCGCTGCCGCGCGCCAAAAGCTCCTGCCGGAGTTTCTCGACAAGCGGCTCAATTGCATCGGCCGGGCAGTCCATGACATGCGCCAGCGCGTCGCGGCCAAGGGGGTCTCCCGCCGCGAACAGCACGGCTTCGAGGAGCCCGGCATCGCCCATATCACGTTGTTCCATGCAAAAACTCCTCTCTATTCTGCCCATCCTGCCCCGCCTGCTCGTCCTGACCGGCATGGCCATCTCGGCTGTGCCGGTCATTCCGGCCATCTGCCTGTTCTGCGCCCTGCCGCAGGGCAATTTCCATGTCAGCGAAGAGATGCGGCTGGCGCACCGTGACGAGTCCCTTCTTCATGAGCTCGAGGAGAGCCAGGAACGTCACGATGAGCTCGCCGCGCGCGCCGGGCCGGAATGCCTCGGTAAAGCGCACAGCGCCATGGCGTTTGGCCAGCAGTGTGAGGATCGTCCCCATCTTTTCCTCGAGGCTGTACGTCTCGGGTGCGACGAGCACCGCGGGAATCGTCGGCTCCACCTTGACCGCGAGGACCGATTGGAACGCCGCGACGAGCTCTTCAAGCGGCAGGTGCTCGGGCGGCAGACGGTGCACGGGCAAGGGCAGCGGTGCCCTGCCCACGAAGCGTTCCTGCACCACGGCCATATCGCCGAGCACCTCGCTGACCTGCTTGAATTTCTTGTACTCGAGCAGCCGCTCGACGAGCTCGAGGCGCGGGTCCTCCTCCTCACCCGTCTCTTCGTGCACGGGCTTCGGCAGCATCATGCGCGACTTGATTTGGAGCAGTGTCGCCGCCATCACGAGGAAGGCGCTCGTCACCTCCATGTCCATGCGCTTCATCGTCTCGAGCGAATCGAGATACTCGCGCGTCAGAAGCGCGATGGGGATATCGTAGATATCGATCTTGTTCTTCTCGATGAGATGCAGCAGGAGTTCAAGCGGGCCATCAAAGACCGGCAGGTGTATCGTGTAATCCTTCATGCTTCACCTGCTCAGAAGAACGGCGTCAGGATGAACAGGAAGGCCGACCAGATGAACCGCTGCAGCGGGATGAAGATCATGCTGAGAACCGGCGTCATGATGAGGACGATGAGGATGAGGAAGCTGTAGCGCTCCAGGCGCACGTACTCATAGGCGAGCCTGCCCGGCAGCAGCTGGGCGAGCACATGCGAGCCGTCGAGCGGCGGCAGCGGGATCAGGTTGAAGATCGCAAAGTTGATGTTGTAGATGATGATGAGCTGCAGGACCTGGTACATGCCGACGGACGGACGCCCCGCGACCTGATGATACACAAGGAGTACGACAAGCGTCAGGAATGCCGTCACGAGGTTTGCGGCGGGCCCGGCCAGCGAGACGAGGATATCGTCGCGGCGCGGATTCTTGAAGTGGCGGGCGTCGATGATGACCGGCTTCGCCCAGCCGAAGCGCACGAGGAACAGCATGATGAGGCCGATGGGGTCGATATGCGCGACCGGATTGAGCGTCAGACGGCCCATCATGCGCGGCGTCGGGTCGCCGAGGGCGTCGGCCGTGCGCGCATGCGCGTATTCATGGATGACCATCGCAATGATGAGGCCCGGGATGCCCGCGATGATATCCAGCAGATTCAGATTAAACATAGATTCCCCCAATATCCTTTATCGTTCTATTGTATCGTTCGATCTCACGTATCGTTCCGGCAGACCAGGGCCTCAGGCCTTCTGCTGCTGGCTGATCATCAGGATCGAGACGACGCTCTTTGCATCGATGATGCGGCCGTCCCTGACCATCTCGAGGGCTTCCTTCATCGGCACTTTGACGACGTTGATGAATTCATCCTCGTCCGTGTGCTGCTTGCCCGGCGTCAGGCCCGTGGCCACGTAGAGATGGATGTGCTCATTCGAGAACCCGACCGTCGTCGCGATCGTCGTGAGTTTTTCAATCTTGTCGGCCTTGTAGCCCGTCTCCTCCGAAAGCTCGCGCTCCGCACAGAAGCGCGGATCCTCGTCGGGCGAATCGAGCTTGCCGGCCGGCACCTCGAGCGTGACCTGGTCAATCGGGTAACGGTACTGGCGCACGAGGATGATCGAGCCATCGGGGAATACCGGGATAACCGAGGACGCTCCCGGATGCTTGATCCACTCCCGCGTCGCCGTGCGGCCGTTCGGCAGCTTGACCGTATCCTTTTTCACGTGCAGCAGCACGCCGTCAAAGACATCCTCGCTTGCGATTTTCGTTTCAATCAAATCCTCATACATCGAAAAAACCTCCTCGTACCCCTTATTATCTATTACAGTATGGTCTGGCAGACCGGCTCCCAAAGCCATCCTGCCTCATATTTCTCATGACAGCCCGCTCTTGCGTCAGGCCTGCTGGCGGAAGCTCTCCTTCTTGAGCTTGGCGTGCAGGACCATCTCGCGCGCGTTGTCGATGGACGCCGTCGTCATGTCGGCGCCCGATGCCATGCGCGCGATCTCGCTGATCTGCTCGCGCTCGGAGAGCGGCCGCACCTGCGTGACGGCGTGATTGTCCTCAATGCCCTTCGAGATGTAGAGATGCTCGTCGGCCATGCAGGCAATCTGCGGCAGATGCGTGATGCAGAGCACCTGCTTGTACTGTGCGACGAGCGCGATGCGCTCCGCGACCATCTGGGCCGTGCGGCCGCCGATGCCCGTATCGATCTCATCAAAGACCATGCTCGGCACCGACGAGTCGCGCGACGAAGCCACCGTCTTGATGGCAAGCGCGATGCGCGAGAGCTCGCCGCCGGACGCCACCTTCTGCAGGGGCTTTTCCTGCTCGCCGGCATTGGCCGAGAAGTACATCGCAACCTCATCGCTGCCGTGCGGGCCGTACTGACCGGCCGGCGTGACGGCGATGTAGAAGCGCGCCTGCGGCATGCCGAGCTCGAGGAGCTGGGCGTGGATGGCGGCAGAGAGGTCCCTGGCCGCGGCCTCGCGCAGCTCCGTCAGGCGCTTGGCTTTGCGCGAAAGCTCGGCTTCAAGCGCAGCGATCTTCTTCTCGAGCGCCGCGATATCGTCATCGTAATTCTCGATCTCCAGGAGTTCCTGCTGGACCTTCTGCTGGTGCGCGAGCACGTCGGATACCGTCGCCCCGTATTTCTTGCAGAGCCGGTAGATGAGATCCATGCGCTGCTGGAGCTTGTCGAGCCTTTCCGGGCGGAACTCCATGTTCTCGCCGTAATCGCGCAGCTCGTAGGCCGCTTCCTGCAGCGAGACGAACGCCTCCTCGACGATCTTCTGGGCATTTGCCAGCGACTGGTCGAAGCGGCTCATGTCGCCGAGGTCCTTCCTGACCTGCGAGAGCGCGGCGAGCACGCTGAGGCCGCCTCCGCTGCCATCAAGAAGATTATACGACTCTTCGACGAATCCGACAATCTTTTCTGCATGCGAGAGCTTGCGGATCTCGGCCTCGAGCTCCTCATCCTCGCCTTCCCTGAGGCCGGCGTCCGTGATCTCCTTATCCTGCCAGTGCAGCATGTCGAGGCGCTGCGCGTACTCGCGCGAGGCCTGCTGCTTCTCCTCGTAACATTTCTTCTGCTCCACCCAGGCCCGGTAGGCGCATTCATAGGCAGCCAGGGCCTCGGAGAGATCCGGGTCGTACGTGTCGAGCAGGTGCAGCTGGCTTTCTTCCTTTAAGAGCGCCAGGTTCTCGTTCTGCCCGTGGATGTCGACGAGGAAGCTGCCGATGCGCTTGAGCGTGGCAAGCGTCACGTGGCAGCCGTTGACGAGCGCCGTGCTGCGGCCATTTTGCGTCACCTGGCGCGTGACGATCAGCATGTTCTCCGAATCGTCAATGGCCTGCTGCGTCAAAAATTCATGGAGTCCAAGCGATTCTTCGTCAAGCGAGAACACGGCCTCCACGCGCAGCCAGTCGCAGCCCGAGCGGATGTTGTCGGCGGAGACCCGGTGGCCGAGCACGGCACCGAGCGAATCGATGAGGATGGATTTGCCCGCACCCGTCTCACCTGTCAGGATATTGAGTCCCGGCCCGAATTCCACCTGCACATGCTCGAGCAGCGCGAAATTCCAGACCGTCAAAGTCTTCAGCATGTTGAATGGATCCCTTCTCTCAGTTCTGGTCCAGGAGGTCTAAGATGCGTTTCTTGATCTCCGGCGCCGTCTCCTTGGGCTTGACGACGACGAGGATGCTGTCGTCGCCTGCGACCGTGCCGATGATCTCCGGCCACTTGCAGTAATCGAGCGCCGAAGCCACGGTGTTCGCACCACCCGGCAGCGTCTTGACGACCAGCACGTTCTCGCTGTAGTCGCAATCGATGATCGTATCGTTGAAGATGCGCTTCATGCGCTCCTTCGTGAATGCGTAATTCTCCTGTGCCGGCAGCGCGTAGCGGTAGCGGCCGTCGCCCGTCGGCACCTTGATGAGCATGAGTTCCTTGATGTCGCGCGAAACCGTAGCCTGCGTGACGGCGATGCGCTTCTTGCGCAGCTCGGCAGCCAGCTCATCCTGCGTCTCTATGATCTCGTGGCGGATGATCTCACGTATCAGTTCCAAGCGTCTCTCTTTCATCGAATCAGCCTTTCTCTTTTTCTTCCCTTCTCATCTCTTGTTGTATGCGTTGTATGTGTCGTATGCTCAGTCATTTCGCCACAGCTTCGTGCGCAGGATCTGATAGTAATCCTTGTCGTCGAACTTGACGATATTGGCCTGTACCTGGGATTTCTGCACCGTGACCTCATCGCCGGGCAAAAGGCGGTAACTCTCCTGGCCGTCGAGCGTCACGATGATGTCCTGATGGACGGCGGCGATCTGGATGTGCACGACATCGTCCTCCCGGATGGCCAGCGGGCGCATGTTGAAGGTGTGTGCACAGATCGGCGTCAGGAGCAGCGCCCGGATGTTCGGGTTCATGATGGGCCCGCCCGCCGACAGCGAATACGCCGTCGAGCCCGTCGGCGTCGACACGATGAGACCGTCGGCCTTGTAGTCGATGAGATGCGACGAATTGATGCTGAGCCCCAGGTGCAGCATGCGCGCGACACCGCCCTTCGTCACGACGACATCGTTGATGGCATGACCGATGAAGCGGCGTTTGCCGCACGAATGCACGAAGCCCGCGAGCAGCAGCCGGTGCTCGATGTGGTAGTCCTTGTCGAGGATCTTCTGGAGCTTCGTCTCGAGCTCATCGGGCTCGATGTCGGCCATGAAGCCCAGCGTGCCGATGTTGACGCCGCAGAGCGGGATGGCCGCATCGCCGTAGCGGTGGCAGACGCCGAGCAGCGTGCCGTCGCCGCCGAGGCAGAGCGCAAGGTCCGCCGGCACCTTCTCGATATCCGGCACGCCGTACGACTCCATATCGAAGAAGCGCGATTCGTCAAGCGGCATGATGAGCCGGACATCCTTGTCGCGGAAGAATGCGATGATGCGGTAGAGGATATCGGCGGCATTCTTCTTGGTGACATTTGGGAATACAGCGATCGTCAGCATGCAAATACTCCCTCCTTACTTGTCGAGGGCCGCGTGAGCAGAGGCGACCACCTCACGGATGCGCTCAGGGGATACCGTGTCCTCGCCCGCCCCGCTCGTGAGGTGGATGAGATATTCGATATTGCCCTCGGGGCCCTTGACGGGCGAATACGTGAGCGCCAGCGGGCAGAAGCCGAGCGAGCGCGCGAAATCCGTCACGCGCACGATGACTTCCTCGTGCACGGCCGGGTCGCGCACGACACCCTTCTTGCCCACCTTCTCGCGCCCCGCCTCGAACTGCGGCTTGATGAGCGCGACGAGCTCGCCTGTGTCCGTCAGGAGTTCCTTCGCGACGGGCAGGACCTTCGTCAGCGAGATGAAGGCCACGTCGATCGAGGCGAAGTCGAGTTTCTCGCCGAGCATCTCGGAGGTGACATTACGGATATTCGTGCGCTCCATGTTGACGACGCGGTCGTCTGTGCGCAGCTTCCAGGCGAGCTGGCCGTAGCCGACATCGATTGCAAAGACCTTGCGCACGCCGTTCTGGAGCATGCAGTCCGTGAAGCCGCCGGTCGAGGCGCCGATATCAGCGGCCACCTTGCCCGCAAGCGTCACCGCGAATTCCTGCATGGCCTTCTCGAGCTTGAGGCCGCCGCGGCTGACATAGGGGATGTCGTGGCCGAGCAGACGGATCTCGGCCTCGGGCTTCACCGTCGTGCCGGCCTTGTCGACCTTCTGTCCGTCGACGAGCACCTCGCCGGCCATGATCATGCGCTTGGCCCGTTCCCGGCTGCCGGCCAGGCCGCGCTCGACCAAAAGGGTATCCAATCGTTCTTTTGCCATTCGTAAAAAACCTTCTATTCTTCTCTTCCTGATTTTCCTGTTCTTACTGCTCCGGCTGTTCCATCTGCCCGCCCGCAGCATCCTGCTGAGACACAGGCTCCCGTCCGAGCTTCCGCAGGATGGCGGCAGCGATGGCCCCCTCCTGCAGGCCGCAGAGCGAGAGGAGCTCCTGGCGCGTGCCCTGCTCGATGAAGCGGTCGGGGATGCCGAAGCGCAGCACCGGCACCGCGGCGCCGTGATCGGCGAGACACTCGAGCACGGATGCGCCGAAGCCGCCCGCGAGAGCGTTTTCCTCAAGCGTCACCAGAAGCTTCTTCTCCGCCGCATAGCGCAGGATGAGCGCCTCATCGAGAGGCTTCACGAAGCGCATGTTGACGACGGCGGCCTCGACGCCCTGCTCGTGGAGAAGCTCGGCAGCCTTCTCGGCCTTTTCGACCATCGTGCCGACGGCGAGCAGGGCGACTTCGCCCTCCTCGTGCAGCACTTCGGCCTTGCCGATCGGCAGCGTCCTGAAATCGTCCGTGAGCGTCACGCCGCGGCCCGCCCCGCGCGGATAACGGATGGCCGCGGGCCCGTCGATGGCGATGGCCGTCGCGAGCATGTGGCGCAGCTCCTCCTCGTCCTTCGGCACGAGCACGTGCATGTTCGGCATCTGCCGCAGGTACGAGAGGTCGAAGACGCCGTGATGCGTCGGGCCGTCCTCGCCGACGAGTCCCGCACGGTCCAGGCAGATCGTCACGGGCAGGTTCTGCAGGCAGACGTCATGGATCATCTGGTCGTAGGCACGCTGCGCAAACGTCGAATAGAGCGCGATGACGGGATGCATGCCCGCCGCAGCCATGCCGGCCGCGAGCGTCATCGCGTGTTCCTCGGCGATGCCAACATCGAAGAAGCGGTTCGGATATGCCTTGCCGAAGGCCTTGAGCCCCGTGCCCGACGGCATGGCCGCCGTGATGGCCAGGATATCGGGGTCCTTCTTCGCGAGCTCGATGAGCGCCTGGCTGAAAACAGCGGTATACGACGGCGCACAGGCCGCCTTCTTGACAGGCTTGCCCGTCTGTGCATCGAAGCAGCCGACGCCGTGGAATTTTTCCGGCGCCTGCTCGGCGGGCAGGTACCCCTTGCCCTTGACCGTGTGGATGTGGATGAGTACCGGGCCCGTCATATCGCGCGCCCGCGACAGCACCTCCTCGAGGAGGCCGATGTTGTGCCCGTCGATGGGGCCGATATAATGGAAGCCCATCTCCTCGAACAGGCTGCCCGGCACGAGCACCGAGCGCACGCCGTCCTTCAAGTGGCTGGCCGTCTTGTAGACCTTGCCGCCGATGTGCGGGATGCTCATGAGCAGATTGCCCATGTCGCGCTTGGCGCGGTTGTACTGCGGCGCGATGCGGATGCGCGAGAGATACTCGCTCATGGCGCCGACGTTGGCATCGATGGACATCTCGTTGTCGTTGAGAATGACGATGAGCTTCGTGCCGAGGTCACCGGCATGGTTGAGCGCCTCAAAGGACTCGCCGCCGGTCAGTGCCCCGTCGCCGATGACGGCGATGACCTGGTTGTGGAGGCCGCGGACGTCGCGCGCGATTGCCATGCCCAGCGCCGCCGAGATTGAGGTGCTCGCATGGCCGACGCCGAACGCATCGTACGGCGATTCAAAGCGGTTCGGGAATCCCGTGATGCCGCCCTGGCGGCGCAGCGTCGCAAACCGCTCCCGGCGCCCCGTCAGGATCTTGTGCGTGTACGACTGATGGCCGACGTCCCAGACCAGTTTATCCTGCGGAAACGAAAAAACGCTGTAAAGGGCGAGTGTGAGCTCCACCGTCCCGAGATTCGGCGCGAGATGGCCGCCGTTTCGCGCGACGGTATCGATAATCAGGCGACGGATCTCCGCGGCCAGGCGGTCGAGCTCCTGAACGTTAAGCCGCTTGACATCTTCCGGTTTATTGATTCGATCGAGCAATGCATGCATGGAAACACTTCCCATTCCTACTTAATTTTTGCGTGTGAGCAGATACTCCACGAGTTCTCTGAGGAAGACGGCGCGGCTGCCGAACGGCGCGAGGGCGTCCACGGCCTCCTGCACGGTCGCTTTCGCCAGCTTCCGGGCCTCTTCGAGCGACGTCAGCGTGACGTACGTCGATTTGTGGTTGCGCAGATCGCTGCCGACGGGCTTGCCGATCTCCTTCTCATCGCCCGTAACATCGAGGATGTCGTCCGTGATCTGGAAGGCCAAGCCGAATTTATCGGCATACCGCGTGAGCAATGCGAGCTCCTCGTCATTGGCACCCGCGAGGATTGCGCCGCTGCGGATGGCCGCGCGGAAGAGCGCGCCCGTCTTGCCCATGTGCATGCGGCGCAGCGTCTCCATGCTGATGTGATGGCCCTCCGACTCGAGGTCGATGGCCTGGCCGCCGACCATGCCGTTCATGCCGGCAGCCGTGCTCATCTCGCGCACGACGGCCAGCCGCGTCGCCTCGTCGGCGTCCTTCTGGCGCAGCATGACCTCGAAGGCCAGCGTCAGAAGCGCGTCGCCCGCGAGCACGGCCATGCCGTCGCCGTAGACCTTGTGGTTCGTCAGCTTGCCGCGGCGGTAATCGTCGTTGTCCATGGCCGGCAGGTCATCGTGGATCAGGGAATACGTGTGGATCATCTCGAGCGCGCAGCCCGTCGTGAGGAATTTCGTGCCATCGGCGCCGACGGCATCGGCCGCCGCCATCACGAGGATTGGCCGCAGGCGCTTGCCGCCGGCCATGAGGCTGTACTGCATCGCATCGTGCAGCGTCTTGTCGAGCGGCTGCTGCGCATCGAGTTCTTTTACGAGCTGGCGCTCGACCAGCTGCTGTCTTTCATGCCAAAGTTCCTTGAACATACTACCTTATTCTCCCTCTATCTCCAACTGCTCTTCCTTGACCGTACCGTCTTCCCCCTCCTTGACGAGGAGGTCCATGGTCTTTTCCGCGCGGTCGAGCGCCGTCAGGCAATTCTTGGCCAGCTGGACACCCTCCGAATAATTCGCCATGAGGTCCTTGAGGCTCAGGCTGCCCTCTTCCATGGTCTTGACAATCTCTTCGAGTTTCCCCAGGGATTCTTCAAAAGAGAGTTCCTTCTTTCTGGGCATCTTCCATCTTCCTTTCCTGACGTTGCTGACTCCGTCCAGCATTTGTATCTTCGATGCGTGCGGCCACGCGGCCGTCCTTCATGACGATGTGCACGCGCTCGCCGGGCTTCGTCTCCCTGACGCTCGTCACAATCCTGCCGCGCTTCTCGACAATGCCGTACCCGCGGCAGAGCACCTGCAGCGGGTTGAGCATGTCGAGCTTCTCGCAGGCAATGCTCAGCTCGTGACGGCGCGCCGTGAGCTCCTGCTTCATCGCGTGCTGCAGGGCCTGCACGGCGCGGTCGAGGCGCTGCGAGCGGCCCGCAAGCAGGAGCTGCGGCCGCTCGAGTGCCGTACTCCTGAGGCAGGCATCAAGCCGCAGCCGCTTGGCCGCACACTGGCGCTTTGCCTGCTCGGAAAGCCTCTTTCCCTGACTTTCGACGTAGCGCCGCAGCTCGAGCCGGTCGGGCACGGCGAGCTCCGCTGCCTGCGAGGGCGTCGCCGCGCGCTGGTCGCTGACGAAATCCGCCAGCGTGAAGTCCGTCTCGTGACCGACGGCCGAGATCACGGGGATTTCTGACGCGTAGATCGCGCGCACGACGGCCTCCTCATTGAAGGCCCAGAGGTCCTCCATTGAGCCGCCGCCGCGCCCAACGATGAGCACGTCGACGGGATACTTCTCATTGAAGAAGCGGATGGCCTCCGCAATCTGCCCGGCGGCCTCCTCCCCCTGCACGAGCACGGGCTTCAGCACGAGCCGGACGGCGGGCCAGCGCCGCTTCGAGACGCGGTAGATATCGCGCAGCACGGCGCCCGACAGCGACGTCACGATGCCGATGGTCTTCGGGAAATGCGGCAAAGGCCGCTTGTGCGCCTCCTCAAAAAGCCCCTCGGCCGCAAGCCTCGCCTTGAGCTGCTCGAAGGCGAGCGCCAGATCGCCGATGCCATCGGGTATCATGCGGTCGGCGTAGAGCTGGTAGACGCCGTCGCGCTCGTAAACGGCGACATTGCCGCTCACGATGACCTGCATGCCGTTCTGCGGCTCAAAGCGCAGGCTCTGCGCGCGGCTCCGGAACATCACGCACTTGATGGCGGCGCCCGCGTCTTTCAGCGTGAAGTAACAGTGCCCCGAGGCGTAGCGCTTGAAATTCGAGAGCTCGCCGCGCACCTGCAGATGCGCGAGCGCCGGCTCGCGCGCCAGCACCATCTTGATGTAGCGCGTCACGTCGCTGACACTGTGAATGGATTCCATCCTGTCTCTCATGTCTTCTTTCACCTCTCGCCCGTATCTGCCGTCCTTCTCACAAGAAAAAAGCCAGACCCAGGTCTGGCTTCCGTCATGTATCACTGCGCATTCTTCATGATTGCGCCCAGGATGCCGTTGACATAGCGGCTGGACTCATCCGTACCATACTTCTTCGCCAGTTCCACAGCCTCGTTGATCGCGATGTTCGGGGTGAGCTTCTCGGGGGCAAACTGCATCTCATACGTCGCCATGCGCGTGAGATTGCGGTCGACCACCGCCATGCGCTCCACCTTCCACTCGCGCGAAGCATGGGCGATCTTCGCGTCAATCTCTTCAAGGTGCTCACGGGTCCCATGGACGAGCGCCTTGACGAACGCGCGGTCATGAGCACTCATGGCCTCCCCTTCCGAAAGGGCCGTATCGATGGCCAGAGACTCATACATCTCCTCCTGACCGGCCTCATCTGCGTGATTCAAATCCAACTGAAAGAGCGCCTGAAGGGCCGCCTCTCTTGCTTGTCTACGACTCATGAATAACCTTCCTTACCTTAAACCTTCCTGCACGCGGCTGCGTGCTCAGCGAAAATGATTGAACCG
Organism: Mitsuokella sp. AF33-22; assembly: GCF_003475755.1. NCBI lineage: Bacteria > Bacillati > Bacillota > Negativicutes > Selenomonadales > Selenomonadaceae > Mitsuokella > Mitsuokella sp. AF33-22. Next base: position 25,432 of record NZ_QRQA01000013.1, read on the forward strand.
TTCGGGCAGGATGCGTTCGAGCATCGAGAAAATGGTATCGCCCTCGTCAAGCCGCGTGCCGATGAAAAGACCGACACTGCCGCAAAACAGGACGAAGATGGTGCGCCAGAAGCCAAAGATCAGGATGGCCAGGCCGATGAAGAGCCCCGCGAAGAGCCCGATGACGCGATACCGGCTTTCCTGCCAGATCTGTTCCAGATAGTTCTTGATTTCTTCTTTCATCTTCTGTCCACCACCTCAGACGACGCGGCGCTTCGACGGCAGGGCAGCATCGGAAAGACTCGTGACGCGCAGGTCGAGCACAACATCCGAAAGGCCCATGACCTCCCGGAGCTCCTCGCGGATCTCCTTTGCGGCGGCTGCCGACACCTCGTTGACATTGAGGCCGCGGCCAACCGAGAGGTTCAGCACGAGCTTGAGATTGTCCACGGCTTCTTTGCCGCTGCCGCTGTGCACGCGGTACGCCTTCGCGCGGGCCAGCCGGATGCCCGGCAGATTCGATGCCGTCTGCTCGACGAGCGAGCGCACGGCATCGAGTGCCACGCGCACGGCCCCGGCCTCATTCTGCAGCACGAGGTATTCCCCCGACTCCCGCTCCACGGGACGCGTCCGGCGGAACGAGCAGCAGAAGAGCTGGAACGCGATGAGAAATGCAACGACAGCCCCCGCAATCGTCTCGGGCCGCGTGAGCGCATAGTGAAGCTCATTGAGCCAGACGGACTCCGGCAGCACGCCGATACAGGCCGCGAGCACGACGAGCGACAGCGCCATAGCGCCCAGATTGAAGAAAAACAGCAATATACGGTTGATGATCCCCATGGTATCCGCCTCGCTTCAACTCAGCGTACACGCACCTCTTCTGCCTTCGGCGCTTCCTCCGGGAAACCGACACCCTGTACGTGGACATTGACTTCGACAACCGACAGGCCCGTCATCGTCTCGATGGCCTGCTTGACATTCTCCTGTGCCGCAAGGGCCACATCGGGGATGCGCACGCCGTACTTGACGATAATGTAGAGATCGACGGCGGCTTCCTTCTCACCGACCTCGACCTTGACGCCCTTGGCGAAATTCTTGCGGCCGAGCATCTCAGCAATGCCGCCGGCGATGCCGCCGCTCATGCCCGCGATGCCGTCGACTTCCGTGGCAGCCAGGCCCGCGATGATGCTAACGACCTCATCCGCGATGCGGATTGCGCCCAGACCAGAATCCTTCTTCAATAATTCTTTTTCCGTTGCCATGATAAAGGCCTCCTTATACGAAACGAGCAATGTGAATGCCGCAGGCGAAAGCATATGCCACGTCCGGCGTGTTTCCATGCTTCACCTGATGCATATTTATACTATATTATTTCGCTAAAAAACACCGTTCTCCTGCCCGGCGGATAGAAAAAAGAAAAAGAAACGTGAAAGAAATACAGCTGCCATACCAGCGAACCGGTACAACAGCTGCTCAAAAAAGCGTTTCTTATGCGCGCTCGATGTAGTTGCCCGTGCGCGTATCGATGCGGAGCGTATCGCCCTCGTTGACGAAGAGCGGCACGCGGACTTCGTAGCCCGTCTCGACCTTGGCCATCTTCGTGGCACCCGTGGCCGTGTTGCCCTTGACGCTCGGCTCGCACTCGACAACCTTGAGGTTGACGGAGTTCGGCAGCTGGATGCCGATGATGCGGCCCTTGAACGTCTGCAGCGAGACTTCCATGTTCTCCATGAGGTAGTTCAGCGCATCGCCGAGCTGATCCTTGTTGAGCTCCGTCTGCTCATACGTCTCCATATCCATGAACGTGTACATGCCGTCGGACTCGTAGAGATACTGCATGTTGCGCGTCTCAAGATGAGCGGCCGGCATCTTCTCGTTCGGGTTGAAGGTACGCTCTACCACTGCACCCGTCTCAACGTTCTTGATCTTCGTGCGAACGAAGGCTGCGCCCTTGCCCGGCTTTACATGCTGGAAATCAACAATCTGCCAGACACCGCCATCAATCTCAATCGTCAAGCCCGTGCGAAAATCCGTACTATTAATCATTCAATAACGCCCTCCAAAATATCATGGTCAATTTGCACGATATAAACATATCATAACGTTTTTATTATAATCAACTTGACGCCGCGCGTCAAGCATTCCTGCGCATTCGCGCGCCTGTGCGAGGATACTCGATGACCGCACAGGCAGGCGGAGCCGTTCAGCAGCCGAGTTCCAGGAGCGACTTGTCCGACTTCGTGAGCCGTTCGCAGCCCGTCTCCGTCACGAGCACCGTATCCTCGATGCGAAGGCCGCCCCAGCCCGGCAAATAGACGCCCGGCTCGTCCGTGATGAGGTTGCCCGGGACGAGCACATCCTCCGGCGCACACGAGCGCGAGAGGCGCGGCGACTCGTGGATCTCAAGGCCCAGGCTGTGGCCGAGGCCGTGGCCGAAGTATTTGGCAAGATCATAGCGCGCAAGGTATTCGCGCGACGCCGTATCGATGGCAAGGCACGACTTGTGCGGCCCGATGAGGCTGAGCACGAGCTCCTGCGTGCCGAGTACGGCCTCGTAGACCTCGCGCTGGCGCGGCGTCGCGTGCCCCACGCAGACCGTGCGCGTGATATCAGAGCAGTAGCCCTGGAACTTTGCGCCGTAATCCATCGTCACGAAATCGCCTTCCTCGATGACCTTCTCCGTGGCCGTGCCGTGCGGCATGCTGCCGCGCAGGCCAGACGCCACGATCGTATCAAAAGACGGCTTCTCCGAGCCGGCGGCGCGCATGACCTGCTCGAGGCGCGCAGCGACTTCGATCTCCATGCGGCCCGGGCGGATAAACGTGACGATGTCTGAAAACGCCTTGTCGGCGATCTCGCAGGCCCTGCGAATACAGCCAATCTCCTCGGCATCCTTGACGGCGCGCAGGGCATCGAGCGTCAGCGCCTTCGAGAAATCGACGCCCGGCAGCATGGCGGCAAGTGCCGCATGGTCATTGTAGAGCATCGCATTGCCCTCAAAGCCCACCTTTTGGCAGCCGAGCTTCTCAAGGCACTCGGCCGTCTTCTTCAAGAGGCCGCCCTTCTGCTCGACGATCTCGTAAAGCGGCGCCTGCTTCTGTGCCTGCTCCGTGTAGCGGTTGTCCGTGATGAGCAGGGCGTGATCCTGCGTCACGACAAGCGTCGTATCATCGCCGCGGAAGCCGCTGAAATAATGCAGATTGACGTACTTCGTCACGACGACGGCATCGAGGCCCTCATGCGCGAGCAGGGCGCGCAGTGCCTCCAAACGATTTGGATTCATGAAAATCATCTCCAGATGAAAGTTTTACGGGACCGCGGCCCCTGTGCTCAGCCCTTGAGCTTGCAGATGATGGCCTCGAGCGCGGCCATGTAGCTTTCGGCGCCGAGGCCGCAGATCTGTCCCATCGCGACGGGTGCGAGCACCGACGTATGGCGGAACTCCTCGCGTTGGTGGATGTTCGAGAGATGCACCTCGATGACCGGCACCTCGATGGCCGCGATGGCGTCGCGCAGCGCGATGCTGTAATGCGTGAACGCTGCCGCGTTGAAAATGATGTAATCGTATTTGTGATTGGCCGCCTGCACGGCATCGACGAGCACGCCCTCATGATTGGACTGCAGGAAATCGACGGCGATGCCCGCCTCAGCCGCCCGCTTCCCGATGCGGTCGTTGATGTCCTGAAGCGTCGTGTGACCGTAAATCTCCGGCTCTCTGGTGCCCAGGAGATTGAGGTTCGGGCCGTTCAGCACGAGTATCTTTGGCATAACAAGTCTCCTTTTACGAATCCCGGGTCAGTAGCGGATGATGAAGCGCGTCTCGTCGGCCTCGACCGGGCGCTCCTCAAACGTCAGCTCCTTGACCTTGATGAAGTAATTGCCTTCACGCATGAGCACCGACAATTTGTCGACGGCCTCCGGCGTGCCCTGGATTTCCATGTGGACGCTGCCGTCCTCCATGTTGCGGACCCAGCCCGTCACGCCAAGCTCCGTGGCATGCTGCTGGATGAACATGCGGAAACCGACGCCCTGTACGCGTCCCGTTGCCTTACCAAAATAACGAACTGTCTTTTCCATGAGTAATCCCCGCTTTCCTTCACTTTCACTTCCGCCCGGGCACGAGGCCCAGGCTCACGCCTGATAATCCCGACGCAGGATGGTATAAGGCTCCACCGGCTGTTCCATCTTCATGTAGAGGAGCTGCTGCGGATGCGGCGCGACCGCGATTTCCTCGCCATCTTCATCGCGCATCGCGCGGATCGTCTGGCGGAAAAGCGGCCCCGTCGGCTGGAACACCTCGATCTCCTGACCGAGCTTCATGTTGTTGCGCTGCTCGACGAGCGCCCAGCCCGTCTCTTTGTCATAAGAGCGCACAAGTCCCACGAACTCGGACGTCTGTATATAAGAGGATGTGCCATAAAGCTGGTCATCCTTCGTCGGCTGATGATAGTAGAATCCCGTCGTATATGGGCGGTGGGAAACCTTCTCGAGCTCCTCGATCCAGGCCGGGTCGATGTGAAAATCGTCCGGATGGTCGAAGTACGCGTCGATGGCCAGGCGGTACGCCTTGACCACACTCGCGACGTAATGGACGCTCTTCATGCGCCCCTCGATCTTGAGGCTCTCGACGCCGCTCCCGATGACGTCGGCGATGTGCGGCAGGAGGCACATATCCTTGGAATTCATGATGTACGTGCCGCGCTCGTCCTCCTCAATCGGGAAATACTTGCCGGGACGCGTCTCCTCAACGAGCGCGTACTTCCAGCGGCACGACTGCGCACAGCTGCCCATGTTCGCATCGCGGCCCGTGAAGTAATTCGAGAGCAGGCAGCGGCCCGAATACGAGATGCACATCGCGCCGTGCACGAACATCTCAAGATCCACATCGCATTTCTGGCGAATCTCGCGAATCTCCTCAAGCGACATCTCGCGCGCGAGCACGACGCGTTTGGCGCCGAGGGCCTGCCAGGCCCTGACCGTTGCCCAGTTCGTGTTGTTGGCCTGCGTGCTGATGTGAAGCTCCATCTCCGGCACGATTTCCCGGCACATCGTGAAGATGCCGAGATCGGCGACGAGCAGCGCATCCGCACCGATCTCCTGCAGATAGCGCAGGTAGTCGGGCAGCGCCGCAAGGTCGCGGTTGTGCGGGAAGATGTTCACCGTCACATAGACCTTCTTGCCGAGGCCATGCGCGAATTCCATCGCCTCTTTGAGCTCCTCGCGGCTGAAATTGCCGCCAAAAGCCCGCAGGCCATAGGCCTTGCCGCCGAGATACACGGCGTCGGCACCGTAGAGCAGCGCCATCTTCATCTTTTCCATGTTGCCGGCTGGAGCCAGAAGCTCCGGCTTTTTCCTGATCAAACCCTATTTCCTCCGTGTGACCGCCAGGCCGTCCCCGCGTTCAAGGATCTCGGTTACAAAGCCTGGCGTGTGATTGACAAGTTCTATGTAGGCGCGCAGCCGCTTGACGATCGTGCGGTAGCGGCGCGGCGCTTTCTCCTCCCCGAGCACGTAGCCGCGGAACAGCACATTGTCCGCAAGGACCGTGCAGTGTGGCGCGAGCAGCGGCTGGATCTTCTCGAAATAATCGACGTACTGCCCCTTGGCCGCATCGATGAAAACGAAATCGTACGGCGCAGCGAGCTTTCCCGGAAGCTCCGCGAGGATCCTGCCGGCATCGCCCGTCAGGAGCGTGATGCGGTCCGAAACGCCCGCACGCGCCCAGAACGAGCGCGCAAGCTCTGTGCGCTCCTCGCCGAGCTCGAGTGTCGTCACCCTTGCGTCCGCCGCACCATGCAGCAGGAGCAGCAGCGTCGAATAGCCGATGGCCGTGCCGATCTCGAGGATGCGGCGCGGGCGCTCTTCCTGCACGACCGCAAGGAACGCCTGTCGGCCGCGCTCATTGATGATCGGCACGTGATGCGCGGCGGCATACGATTCCATCTCGCGCAGCAGGGCCTCGATTCCTGCCTGTTCCATCGTCTCTCCCTCCTTACCTGCTTCTGCTCAGCACCTCAGCGCACCTGTTCGACGATCGCCTCGTGATCGGCGTAATTTGTGGAATAATGATTGTGTCCCTGCCGGTCGGCCACGAAATACAGATAATCCGTGGCAGCCGGATGCAGCACGGCCTCAATCGACTTGAGGCCCGGATTCGCAATCGGCCCCGGCGGCAGCCCCGTCACCTGGTACGTATTGTACGGCGACTGGATCTTCGTATCCTCGATGGACACATCCTCCTTCGGCGCGGCCATGAGATACTGCAGCGTCGTATCCGACTGCAGCGGCATGCCGGTGGCCAGGCGCTTGAGGAAGACCTGCGCGATAATCGGCCGGTCCTCATCGTAGCGCGCCTCCTTCTCGACAAGCGACGCCAGCGTGATGAGATCGTGAATCGAGAGATTCATCGCCGCCGCCTGCTGGCGCATGGCAGGCGTCAGCCGCTGGTCAAAGTCCTCAGCCATCATCTTCATGATGCCCTCCGGCGTCGCCGCATCGCTGTGCAGCTCATACGTGTCGGGGAACAGGAAGCCCTCGGCCGCGAACTGGACATTCGGCTGCTTCTTCATGTACGGGTACGGCGCGAAATCCTTCGCCGCCGCAAGAAACGCCTGCTCATCGACGAGCCCCGCATCCGCGAGCCGCTTCGCGATTTCGCGCACGCTGAAGCCTTCGGGAATCGTGAACTTGATGATCGTCGTATCGCCCGCGACGAGCTTCTGAAGCACCTCATTCTCGTCCATGCCAGCCTGGAACGCATACGTGCCCGTCTTGATCTGGCTGCCGTAGCCGTGGATCTTCGTCAGCCACCAGAAGCGCATCTTGCTGTCGATGACGCCGAGATTCACGAGCTCCGCCGCGATATCATTGGCCCCCATGCCGGGTTTCACCATCACGTAGATATTCTGGCCGTCATCAAACGAGGCACGCTTCGGCGCACTGCCCATGCCAAAGAGATAGGCGGCAACCCCGCCGACGACAAGCACCAGCACGACAAGGCCTGCCACAAGCCCCTTTTTCCAGCCAGAAGCTTTGCAAAACGCGGCGCAGCGCTCCTTCAGAGATTTCGGCCCCTCGTCAGGCTCTGCAGCCGCCGCAGCGCCTGACTGCGCCTTCAGATTGTCAGCCGCCTGACTCACGGCATCCGGCTTGACAGCATCCGGTTTGCCGGCATCCGTATGGAGAGGCTTCGTCTCCGTCGCCTGCTCCGGACGCTCACCGGCGCCGCCCCGTATCGTTGCCAGGAAATCCCGAACCTTTTGCCAGGCTTCCTGTCCTTTTGTTTTCCAATCGTTCATATGCATTGCTCATGATAACGAAAAGGCCGCCACCCAGCGGGACAGCAGCCTATCGTGACGCGTTTATTCCTTCTCGGCCTCATCGACCAGGGCATCGTAAGCCTTCTGGACTGCTTCAAACTCCTCGTCCGACGGCTCGATGTACTCCTCCTCGCCTTCATCGTTGACGACGATCTTGGCGATGATGACATCTTCGTCGCCATCCTCGCAGCCACAGCCGCAGCCGGCCGCGTGCTCCTCGTCCTCGCCATGGATGCCGACGAGCAGCGCATAACGCTCCTCCTCGACCGGGATGATCATCTCTTCCCGATAGTAATATTCATGACCGTCTTCATCCGTCATGACCACGACTACATCCTCTTCGTTCATCATTTCATCTGCCACAAGGATCACCTCTTAAACTATATTCTTATATCCAAAACTTATCGCTGCCTTCATTGTAGCGTATGGCAAGAAGGCTTGTCAACATTTCACGCCGCCAGCCAGATGCCGGGACAGGCCGCAGGCACTCCACCGCGCATCAGCGCAGGCTGTCGAGATACCCCTGCAGGATGAAGACCGCCGCCATCTTGTCGATGACCTTCTTGCGCTTGCGCCGCGAGACATCGGCCTCAATCAGCGAACGCGTCGCCGCCACCGTCGACAGGCGCTCATCCCAGAACGCGATCTCTGCCTCCGGATACGTTTCCTTGACCTTTGCCATGAATTCCTTGACGATCTCGCAGCGCTCGCCCTCCGTACCGTCCATATTCTTCGGCAGCCCTGAGACGAGCGAATGCGTCTCATACTGCGCCATGAGCTCCCCAAGCCGCTTGAGGTCGTCCTCCATGGTCTTGCGGTGGATCGTCTCCACGCCCTGCGCCGTCAGCCCCAACAGGTCGCTGACCGCGATGCCGATCGTCCGATCGCCGATATCGAGTGACATGTATCGTTTCATTATTCTTTGTTTTCCTTTTCCTTGTCCTTGTCCAGATACGAGCGCACGAGCTCCTCTAAAAGCTCATCGCGTTCCAGCGTGCGAATGAGGCTGCGCGCGTCGTTGTGGCTCGTGATGTACGCCGGATCGCCCGAGAGCAGATACCCGACCAGCTGGTTGATGGGATTGTAGCCCTTCTCCTCCATGGCCTTGCAGACCGAGCGGATGATTCGCTCCGCCTTGTTCTCATCGTTGCCAAACCGGAACATCATTGTTTCTTCACTAACCATAAAGATCCCTCCGAAGCACCTATCCGGGTTTCCCCGTACATTGCGTTATGTTGCTTTCTATCTTATCACATTTCAACGTCGATTGCCATTCTACGCCTCATTCCTATAGTTTATCTGAAAGCGGCTTGGCGAATGCCTGAAAATCCGTTACAATAGAAAGGCACATCAACAAGAATAACGGAGGCGTTACCCCTTATGTTCACCGAACCAAATGATATGAGCCTGGCCGCACGCGACAAGGCGCGCCGCGACCTCCTGGCCCTGCAGAAACGCATCGCCGTCATGCACCAGCTGCGCAACGAGATGAATCACGCTCTCGCGCGCGTCAACGGCAGCAACCTCGACCTCGCCCTCACGCAGAAAAAGAACCTGCGCCGCCTCAGCAGCGAATACGACAAGCTCAGCCGCGAAGTCCGCTGCCTGCCCCCGATGGATGCCACCGCCGTCCTCGAAGACGAATACAACTACATCCTGACGATCGGCAACATCCTCGAGACGACGCGCGAGCTCAAGAAAAAGGCAAAGATCGAAGCCACGGCCCGCCAGGGCATCATCGACGGCCTCGTCCAGTTCTACGACGGCCTGCGCGACGAGCTCGCCCATCAGGACGCAGAGATGCGCCAGGCCCTCGCCAAATGCGAAGGCAGGGACGCACAGACCGGCGCGTAAAACGCCCCGCCGCTTTGTGCTCCAGACAGACGGCAGCCGCGCTCATGCCACGCCGTCATGACAGGAACCAGAAAAAAGGAAGCAGCCCGCCCCAGCCGGCAGGACTGCTTCCTTTTTTGCCATGCGGCCACCTGTGCCATCACTTGCGCAGGCGGTTCCGCTTCCCGAATTTAGGGAGGTCCTCCTCCTTGACATTCGCCCACGCCTGCGTCTGCTTCGCGCAGAAACAGGCGCCACCCAGACCAACCGCAATGAGCACTGCGCCCAGCAGATACGAGCCTTCCGTCAAAAGGTAGACTCCTCCGAACGCCACAAGCCCGAAGAACACCGTATTCCACGACTGCACCAGCATATTAAAGAATTTCGGCAGATTATTCATAGTCCCCAGCCCCTTATCTGATACATACATTCGCCAGGCAGATGCAAAATCCTGCCGCTCATGCAGATAACCTCCTATCTTATAATATCATGTCCGGGGATAAGAGTTGCCGTATATTTTCAGAATTAATTGTGATAAAATTATAAGAGTACACATGTATGGGAGGCGACCGTATGATTGAACTGATCACTCAGCCATTTGAAGGACAATTGGGAACGATTCTTAAAGGCAAATTGACGGAAAGAAAATATCAGCACTTTGTCATCGTCTCTGCTTTTGCCAAGAACAGTGGTGTTCTTAGGATGAAAGACAGTTTACAAGCCTTCCGCAAGCGTGGCGGGAAAATAGATGCTTTCATCGGCTTGGATGCATACGGCACATCATATGAGGCAGTTGTAAACCTCTTTTCTCTAGCAGACTCGCTTTATCTTGTCCACGACAACAATCCCGGCATCACGTTCCACTCAAAAATCTATTACCTGACCGATCATAAAGACCATAAATGGATCGCCGTTGGTTCAAATAATTTTACCGGCGGTGGCCTTTGGACGAATCATGAAACCGCCAATATCGTAAGCAAGGATTCCCCCACCGATACCGAATCAACCGAATACTTTAACCAATACATAAAACTCATTGCGCGCTACAAAGAAACAAACTGCCGTTTCTCTATGAAAATCACGAGTATACGTGACCTGGATAAACTCCTCAAAGCGGATCTTCTTCGTCATGAGATCGTCCTTCAAATGGATGCTGGAAAAGCGAGATATCATGCCACAGAATCCACTGGCAAGAACACTCCCCAGCTATTTGGTTCCATGGGCAAGGTTCTCATCCCCACACTAAAAAGCAAGGACAAAGGCAAACAGGTAAAGATCCACGGGCATAATGTGGAAGTCAAGTCCCTTCACCCCATCGTGCCTTCAGATAACTCTGAGAAAATGTGGTTTGAAACCCGCAAGATGACGGGTGGTTCCAGAAACATTTTAGATCTTTCCATGCTGGGCAATCTGGTACGGGGAAGTGCTGACGGAACAAAATATCAAACAGATAACAACCATATCGTTCTGGGCTCTGTCGTTTTCTTTGATATTAATCCAACCAATACAGATTGCGAAAAAAATATTACCATCAACTACAACGCAAAAGATTATGCTGGTTGTACCATAAAAATGCATAACACAGGGGCAAACCCGAATGGCTCATGGAGGATTCAGCTCAAAGGAGAAACCACCTCCGGCGAGAAACTTACAACGGCCGAAGGTGGTGATTGGTTCGTTCACAAGGTAATCGTATTGGAAAAAATCAGAACCGACTACTATACGATGTCTGTATTGCCAGAATCCGAATTGAACGCGCTGACTGCTGAAAGCATTTTTACAGCCAGAAATGGCAATACGCCAGCATCGAAACAATATGGCTTGCTTAATATTTAGGAAATGTGCGCAATATTTCTTTATAGGCAGCATCATCAAGATGATAGGCTTTTTTGAACAGAAGGTCTATCATCTTTTTCTTTTTGGATACGTCTTTTTCTCCCACTTCATAGACTCTGCTTTTAAACGGAGAAAGAAGGCCAGATAGCCTGTCCTCTTCCTTAAGAATACTTATCGCATACGACATAATATGTTTCTTCAATGTACAGTTTATGCCGCCGAACTCAACCATCTCTTCATAATCTGCTTGAGAAGGCACAGGTATTTGTTTGATGACACTCTGCGTCAGATCCAAACCTGGCATCTTGATTCTCACAAAATAATCAAACGGAATCGAGTTAAAGAGGGAAAGAAGCATGATCAGCTCTTCTGTATCCGGTGTCTGAAGCATCTGTACAGACTGGCAGGTAGGAACAGTAGGTGTAATCATCGCAAGCATTGTTCTTCTGTTTGTCGGTGACGTAAGGCTCCTCCAGCAAAGAGAATATTCCTCGCTGTAATTTTGCAGATATTTCTCCCATAAATCCTTATCTACGTAAAATCTGCTTTCAGGCCAAGCTTTAATCCCCTCGTCATCCATAACATTCTTCTTTGCCGAAGCCTTGTTTGCATATTTTTTATGTTCTGGCATTCCTTTGAAGGTTGCATATCTGGCGTCATATTGTTCCAGGAATTTCCCTTCATAAACAGGTATATTGCAATCGGTTTGCTTTTTTGATATAGACGCTGCATGTGCAGTCAGATGTATCAATCTTCCAAAATGACAATTGGGATATTCTTCCGAAAACAACTTGAATTGATCATGCGCATCCTTTAAGTATTTGATTTCCCTGTTGTTGCTTACATTTGGGATCATATTGGTAAACGGATTTATTTTTCGAAGATCATCAGCCCGAAGGAGCAATGTTTCACATCTTGAAAGATCTTCTGGTTCCATAAGCCCCGCTGCGAACGCAAAAGAATCCGTCGGCATCGTTCCTGCGATCAATACAATAAATCGCTCTCTGGAATCAATGCTGAAAATCTTCTTCTTGTTCTCAAACAGGAATACACCCTGAACGGCTTTTTCTTCAAGAAGTTTAGTCCATAGTCTTTGATTGACCGGTGCCGTAACCAGGGTACTCTTGACAACAAGAGCGAGGAAACCATTCTGGGAAAGCATGTTAAAAGCCAGCTCCGTAAACAATGCATATGTGTTCAGTTCTCCTGCAACGGATTCCTTTATCCTGCAGTGTCTGTAATTCACTGCCTTCATCCTCGAGTACTCATCACGTACCTGATTTCTCCACACAAAGACAGCGGGCCAGCTATCCTCCAGCTTTGCGACCTCTTGATCACGAACACTTTTTTGAGATATAGATGAAATCGTATCGGATATTCCCCGAAAGAATTTCCTCTCCTCAAATCTTATTTTTTCCCATGGAGGATTGCCAATCACCACATCAAATGTGCCCGCAAAGAACGTCTCTGGCATTCCCAAGCCAGTGGAGTACAACCTGCGGGTCGCAAAGAGAGTATTCTTCTCTTCCTCACTGCACACACTGCTGCTCATTACCAGAGGATTGCCGAAAACGAAATGTGAAATCACCGTTTTCCAGTCATTTTGATTGGCATAAGCGAGAAGATTGACCACACATATCTGCAGGGCAATAGGATCAATATCGACTCCGTAAAACCACTTAACCGATACATCCTCCTTTATGCCGTATTTATTCTTTAGATATTCCATAACTGCAAGGAAGAAGTCTCCGCCTCCACAGGAAAAATCAGCAATGCGGTAATCTTTCAATGCACTAAAACTCCTGCCCGCAAATGATTTCCGTATGATTTCCGATGCCAGTTCTCCTGGCGTATAATATGCTCCCGTATTATCTCTGCTGATTTTATCGGCGAATAATTCAAGTTCGTCATTGGTAAAATCCAGTTCTACGTTCAACAACTCCTGGCGCATGCTGTTTATATTCATCTCATTCGATGAATACACGTCCAAAGCCGCATCCATACCGGTTCCGATAATCGTCTTATTCGCTTCATAAAATTTGCCAAGATACGCAGGCATCAGCCCCCATGCGATCATTTCATCATAATTCTCATTCTTGCCTCCAAACAATCTCTGACGATTCATCGCAGAAAAGAACAAAAATATGATATTATGCCAATAGGCCAGGACATCGGGAACATCTGTATACGTCCCCTTGTATTTTTGTTTGACTACCGATAACAAAATCTCTGCAATTCGATATATCCGATTATCCACCATTTATTTCTCTACCCTTTTTAATATCCTTCTTTGTGAATCATAGCCATACAGCGGGTTCCCTTTGAAGACACCATTGTGAACCACATCAAACCGTGTCGCAATCCAGGTTTGAACAAAAGACATGTCGTCTGCCTCCGTTACGCCCATTTCCGACAGGAGCTCGTCTATCTTGTGCTCCCTGTTCTTATTTTCCTTGAATTTCAATGCGGACAACACCAGCGCATGAACATAAAGATCCTCGTAACTATCCTTTAGCCAGTCAAAATGTTTTTTCAGTTCACCATATACCGTTTCACATGAAACCATCTTTGTCTGCGAAATATATTCGATCAATCCATCTGACCCCAGCGATTGTTTGCTTGCCTTTGTGCGGCGCGGGAAGCAATCGAATCCCAGCTGCCCCGCTGCATCATCTTTACAAAGCTCCTGATTCATCTCCGATTCACTCGCTTTAATGATGCGCGGTCCAATGTAGTCATCCATTGCCTGATGGTCTTCAACGGTAAGTTTCATCTCTTTTGAAATATACGCTTCTATTTTTTCCTCATTCAGCAGCTGCGTCCATTCATCCTCGAGATCTTCCTGAAACCATACCTCCGCCATATCCGGGATATGTTTTCCTTCCGGATGTCTCACATAAGAAAACTCATAATTGTTTGGACGTTTTGAGAGTCTGTTCTTTTTCGTCTCAAGACACGCCGCTGCATACGTTTCCAATTCTTCAGAAGCAAGAATGCCATCTGTCACAGGTATTTTACCAATATATCCAGCAGCTATCGTCAGCTTCGGCGAAAGCAGTCTAACGTAAAATGCAGCAAACCGCGAATTCAGGAAGGCCAAATGCGCCAGCGTCTTACCCGTTATGATGCGAATGCCTGGTCCGGAAGCAACAAAAATCTGCCCCGGCAAAAGGACCCTGACATTTAATCCGGCTGTTCCCGTATCACTATACACGAGCTGGGTTTCCGTAAAATATTTTGCATTCCGAATCGCAGATCCCTTTGTATTCTTGATGTATTCTCCGTCTTTTCCCCATTTAACACAGTATGAGTTCAGGCCTTCAAATCGCGAATAACCTCCTCCTTTACTTACCAGGACCCAGTCCTCATCGCCGAAGTGATTCCAATAGTAATCAATCAATTTTTTCGCATTTCCGGTAGAAGTTCCCTGCATGGGCACGGCAAAATTCTTATATTGCACACAGCTCGTTTGAAGATTTTTTAAATGGTCTGTGCTTACCATATCAAATCGCGATCCCGTATGTTTCAGTACATCCATCTGCTTGACCGGCAAAGTCCGTACTGCTCCTTTTTCCAGAACCGATTCAATACGGTCTATTTCCATATTTCTCAAAAAACTTAGTTCTATCTGGTGAGATTTTGCAGGTACCTCTTTTGTAACGGTCATAAGAACGATATTGGCTTTTTCTCCCGACAGATCGTAGAAGGCATTGGACCCGAGTTCCCAAATACAATGAAGCGTATATTTACGTAACAGCATTTCTCTCAGAGAGGTAAAACTGTCCAGATACATCCAACTGTTCTGAGCAACCATAGCGGCTTTACCAGAAGCAGGAAGCACATCCATAACTCTCTCAATGAATGCATTACACATATCACATTTTGCCATAGGGTAAAACTCTTGCAGATACTCCTTCTGTTCTGCAGGCATACCTTTTATTGTCCGAAATGGAGGATTCGTGATGATCACATTCACTCCGTCAAAGGCATCGGCAAGCTGCCGTTCTTCTCTGCTGTCACAATTGACGACACATTGATTTTCCCACTTTGTATCAAGGAATCCCGAAACTGATTCATGTTTCGGGTAGAAAACAAACGAATGCAGTTTGGTGAAATCATCCATTGTCAGTTCTCTTTCATGGCGCACATACATCAGTGCTTTAAGCTTTAAATTGAACGCTCCCACATAGGCAAGGAATGAATCAATTTCATACCCGTACAAATTCTCGAGGGCAAATACCGCCCGGTCAAACACATCTTTTTCCGGTGCCTGCTCAACCAAACGATCAAAGGAATAGAGAAGGAAATTGCCGCCGCCACATGCCGGGTCCATAACCTTTGATCCCTCGTCGATATGGATAGAATCGACAAGGGTATTAATCATATATTTCTCTGTAAAAAATTGAGTATCATTATACGGAAATGCATCCGACTTCTTTGTAGAAAACTGATAAACCCAGGAAAGAGAGTCATCCAAATACAAGCTGTTATCAGAAATATATCTGCGAATACTGCTCTTGACTTCGTTCGAAACAGGTACCATTAATCTGTACCCAAAGAATCTTTCACACAGCGCCAGACTGGAAGTACCATTCATGCCCAGGTTTTCCAAAAGTGTCGATGCAAACATAATCACCAGCGTCTGCATGGCTTCCACGGATGAAAGCCCTTTCCTTCTAAACTCCCGGATGGCTGTTTCGACAACACGTTTTAACCTTCGTCTGGCTTTCCGTATCGATACTCCCGTTGGAATGGCATCCTTGACTCGTTTATGAACTCTCGCATCCTTTGGCTTTGACGCATTTGCCGGAATGACCCACATATTCCCCAATCTGAATGCACCAGGGATTCTATTCGTAGCACACAGATCCTGAACTCTACGCTTTGTGATCCCCCATTGATCCGATACCTCTTGTGCTGTTAAATACCGTGCCATTTATAATCACCGTCGCCTCTTCCATTCCTTCTCTTTCACGAAGGATACTAATATTTTCACTCATCACATTATACCCTACCTTGCCTAATACTTCAAGTTACAAAAAGATACGTACCATGCTGCGTCTACTTCGCATCAGTCTCCAGGCCACTCATGGAGCTGCTCCCGTTCAGACTGAACACGATCTCTGAGTACCGCTTGTGCGCGCTTGGCATAATCCTGATAGTTTCGATCCTTTTTGGCACCAAAATATATTTTTATTGTACGAAGCACATCATAAACGTCTTCATTTGGTGGCGCAAATACGACCTTGGCGAGGAAACATTCTGTCGCTTCATCTGTATGTTTATATGTTTCCTCATTTAAGGGGCCGCCCATTCCCCTTAGAACAGCCTGCAATACATTACCAATATCAACATACTCCCTGCTGTCAGGTGCAGCTGCCTGTAAGCGCTCCACCAATCCAATCTTGTTTGCCACCGCTGCACCAGAATACTCAGGCATAATATGATGAATTCCCTCATGCAACAGCCAGTCCCTTATCTTCTCTGTAGCTGGTTCCAACCATTCAACTGCATGAATTCTCCCCCAACCATGAACATTTTGCGCTATCTCGAAAATTTTCTCATTACCATGTTTCAATTTGCTGAGCAGGTAGATCGCAAACAAGGTAAATTCATCGGAGAGGCCCATCTTTTCGACAATCGCTATAACAGGATCATCATCTTCTAAATCTATAATCGCCAATACGCTTATAGCAAATTTTACAATCTCCTTTTCTTGGGTGTTGATCAGCAAAGAACGTGCAAAAGCGTATATTCTATCACCATCAAGATCATCACGGTTAGTCAAAATCCATTTTTGAACCGCCTCCATGCAGGCTATCATTACATTCTCTTCATCATCAAAAAAATCCAACAACATCGTGTCAGCTATGGAATAATGATTCGCCGATATTTCCCGAACAGCATGTATTAACGGACTAATATCTGGAACTGGATATCTGTTATGATAAACGTATATGCCATCCCGAGCACCATCCGCCCATACAAGTCCATCTGAAGATTTTTTCGTTTGCAGCGTAAAGGATTCAGGCAACTCATCAGCATCCTGCAACGCTTCATCAATTTTATCGAAAATCGACGTCGTCAAATGAAAAACAGCATCATCGGACATAGGACTTAAGCCCTTAGCCGCTCTTTTCAGCTCCAAATCCTTTACGTTTTCTTCTCCTTCATCATATCCTGCCATAACAGCACGCTTATACCACGCCAAAGCGATTTCCTCATTTTTATGAACAGCCAACCCATCTTCATACAAACTTCCAATATTATTCATGGCTATCCCCATATTAAGTGGAACAACTTTTCTCAAGTAATACAAGGCAGTTCCATAATCCTGCTTAAAATAGCAGCCATGATAATACATGCTGGCCAAATCTATAAATGCATATTTATCCCCTAGACATGCTGCTTTAGCAAAACATTCAGCCGCTTTTTTGTAATCCTGCTCTACCACAAGACCTTTTTTATAAAAAGCTCCCGTTTCATCCAAACCTTCAGCATCATCCAACTCAGCTGATCTTGAATACCATCGAAAAGATTGCTCATAATCTGACTCTCCATCAATTCCAAGATAATATAAATTCCCCAAAGAATTCATCGCAGTCGTAGATCCCTTATTTGCCATTGCCAGGTACATATCTCTGGCAACGCTCGTATTTTGTGGAACGCCCTGCCCATTTTTATATAGGAGCGCTAAGTTCTCATAAGCCATATCAGAACCATAGGCAGCACCTCTTCTAAACCACTTCAAGGCCAGTGTATAATCCTGCTCCACCCCGTAGCCGCGATAATACATCATACCCAGATCATTCATGGCATCACGGTTTCCCATACAGGCTGATTTTTCTAATAATTTTAACCCTTGAAGATAATCTTCCTTTTTTTCATTGCTATTCGTATCGATTAAATCACATGCTTCATCGTACCATTCCTTTCCAGGATTGTCATTAACATCGTTTATCGTGAATATAAAATTTTTATCACGAACATCATTCACGCCGCCTCCAACCATCTCAAAACTTTCCGGCGGATACAAATAATCTTTCCCTGATTCATCGATAATACGATACCAACCTTTTTCAACAGCAAGAACTACATAAATTTTTCCATTCATGCAATTTAAAGAATTCTCTTTCTCAATGTATCTTACTTCCAACTTCCTCACCTCATGCTATAATATATATTGCAAATCTCAATCAAATATCCTGCCGCTTTGCGATCCGGACAGACGACGGCAACGCTCATACTGCGCCGTCACGACAGGAAGCAAGAAAAAAGGAAGCAGCCTACTTCAACCGGCAAGACTGCTTCCTTTTTATGCCATCCGGCCGCCTGCGCCATTACTTGTGCGGGCGGTTCCGTCTCTCGAATTCAGGGAAATCCTCTTCCTTGACATTCGCCAAGCTGCGACAAGATCCTGCCACTCATGTAGATAACCTTCTATTCATGACAATTTACTCATCCCGCAATAAGTCATTTTCTTTCAGATATTCTTGAAAATGCAGCATGATCTTTGCATTACGCTGAACAATGTCTGTTTCCGTAAAATCCGTTTGCTTATTCGCTAAATCCAGCAATTCCTTGATGTTTGTGCCATATACCTTCTGATTGCGGGAATTTATAAAGCTCGTATAATATTTCTTCTTGTCAGCAAACCGATAGTCAGAAGCCCGGATATTGATTCTCTTCTCCAACAAAGCTTTGTTGCCCAAACTTTCCAGATTCCTTGGGTTCGATAAACAGCCTTCTTTCGCTTGCCGATTCCGCGCAAAGATATGTTCAATTTGAAACGACGTTTCAAGAGCCGGCAATTCTTGTCCTTCATCTTGGCATGCCCACCAGGTCAGCATAGACTTCGTAATGGCACGATTGTTGCTGAACGCATAATTGTTCAATACACTTTGCAAATGCTGCGCCTGGAAAAGGTATTCATCAAATTTTATCGGCAACTTCTTCACAACATTGACCATTTCTGCAAATACAGGTGTTCGCAAAGCATTTACACCTGGGTTCGTCACAGCATAGGCCCAAATAAATGCCGTAATCTTATTCAGGAATCGATAAAAAGATTCATCCTCCAACATTCCATCCGAATCGCGGTAGGTCATATAGTAAACCGAAACAAAATACGTCCACATGCCATTGGGTGCATAATTGAGTACAAAAAGACGTCGCAATACTTGATCTGAAAAACGTGCCTTGCTTTGATCCTGCACATCATTCCAGAAATTCGCCAAATCAATCAGATTTTCAAACGTTTGCTCACACTTCAGCAGCGCATACGAATCACGCTCATAAAATGTACGCAATGCTTCTGTCGTAGAAGTCTTGATTCCCTGTTTCGCTCGTTCATAATACATGTAACGTGTGAAAAGTTCATCCATAGGGGTTCCTGTAATGGGATGAAAGATCGATTCACAAAGAACTTCGAGATCCTTCCACCGCTGGATGAATTGATCCTTCTCTCCCTTAGAAGAGAAATATTTATAGAACTGTGCTTTGAAGATATCTGCATCTGATAACGGCTTGCCACGGTCGTTCAAGGTCGAGAAAATCCGCAGTGCTGTATCCTGAGACTCAGCCTCGATTGGTAGGAGGATACAATTATTCATGATACGAATGGGAAAATACGAAAACCAATCTGGATACGCATTGAGAAAATCTGCTATTTTCATTTGAAAGAATTGATAGTTCATCGCATAATTGCTTTTCCAATCCTTTTGGACAATGCCAGTCTTGAGAATGTTCAAGAATTCATTTTTCTGTTCATCGGTTGCCACTTCCGAATCAATTTTCAAAGCAGATTTATCCGGATCACCAAATTCATCTGTCTTCCAAATGCACTGTTCGATGAATTTACTTGTCTTAAGAGCTCGGTCATTCTTCATGCTTCCATATTTATCATAAAATGCACGCAGCAAGAGCATCAAGGTAGTCAAACGCTGCTGTCCATCGATGATTTCCATTTTTCCATCTTCATTCTTGAAAGTTACAATAGGACCAAGAAAATACTCATCCGTATCGCTATCGAACTTATCACAGTTATTATCCGGAAATGAAAAAAAGAACAAATCGTCCCAAAGCGTTTGGCATTCCTTCTCGCCCCAGGCATACGGCCGTTGATAATCCGGTATCAGAAAATCTGTTTTCTTTTCACTGAACAAGGTCCGTACACTTTTTTGATCAATATTAAGCTTCGACATATCCTTACCGCCTTTCCTGCGTTTACTATCGTTCCTAATTCAGTTTATTCTTCATCCTTTTTTTCAAAAGCTGTACCGATACCAAAATATTTCTCAAAAAAAGCCTTGAGCTTTCTTATGATGGTCTGCTTCTTATCCGCCCGCTTCGAACTGCCAAAACGCGAAATCGGCGGCATGAGCGTATCGACATCTGTCCCTGTCGTTTTCACTTCGCCATCACGGAATGAATTCTCCATAAATGCTCTCGTCTCCTGCGGTTTAAGCCGTTCTTCCTGTATGATGGCTGCTAAGTCCTGCTCCCGCTGTTCAGTAACAAAGCGATTCCACTCATCCATGACATCGTCTACTTCACCGAGTCCGGCCATAAAATGGTCAATCAGCGTTTTTTTGCTCCGGAGTTCCGGACTCGAATCCACAGCCTTATGAATCGATACCAACAGATCCTTATCCTTGCAATGACTATCGTGATACTTCTTGACAAGCATCAGAATATAATCGATATTAATTTCAATTTGCTTGATAAGTTCAATCTCGAAAATAATGTCATCAGTGATATCGGTTCGTTCTCCATTTTCTCTCCGGCGTTTCCACTCATCCCGCAAGTCCTGATACTTACCCAGATAATCCTGCAAATCCCGCTCGGAAAGGATCTCCTTGCCAGTAAAATCATCAAAGGAAAGCAAGAGATTCCGCATGCGAAGAATTGCACCAAAAAGCTTAATGAAATCTTTCTGCTTTTGTTCACCTATGATTTGCGGCTCTGCCACAGGAAAGTTCATTGTCAACTTCTCAATCAAATTGACATAGCCCGGAACATATTTTCCGTCATCATCCCGATAGCCATAATAATAATCTTCGAATTTCCGAATCAGGACAATCCCGCCTGCATCTTTGTCACCAAACAATGCAATCGCATCATCCACTTTCTTCCGCAACGGGCGAAAACAGACAATATTGCCGAAAGTTTTGATACTGTTGAGAATACGATTTGTCCGACTGAAGGCCTGGATTAGTCCATGCATCCTGAGATTCTTATCCACCCATAAGGTATTGAGCGTCGTTGCATCAAAACCAGTCAAGAACATATTGACGACAATCAGTAAATCCAGTTCCTTATTCTTCATGCGCAGGGATACATCCTTGTAATAGTTCTGGAACTTATCACCAGATGTATCATAATTCGTATGGAACATCACATTGTAATCTTGTATCGCGGATTCAAGAAAATCACGAGCCGTCTGGTCAAGACACGAGGTATCTTCCGAATTCTCTTCATCAAGAAGACCGTCTATTTCCTCTTCATTGGCAGCATAACTATAGATAACCGCTATTTTTAACCGTTTCGTCGGCTGTTCCTTCATGAGTCTGCAGAATTCTTCATAATATGCTTTTGCCATTGGGACACTGGAAACAGCAAAAATGGAATTGAATCCACTGAGACGCTGCTTCCGTTTGATTTCCTCCACCGTGCCCTGACTGGCAGAAGCAACTTCTGAAATATTGAGCAGGGAATTATAGACATACGTCTTATTGCCCCGGTATGTCTTCTGGTCAAAATGATCCAAAATATAATTAGCAACAAGAGAGATACGTTCCGGTGCCTCAAAGGCTTTTTGCCGGTCGATATCCCAGACTTCCTCATCTTTAATATTCTCCTCTTCCTTCATCGTCCTGATGTAATCCACACGGAAAGGAAGGACATTCTTGTCATGGATGGCATTCACAATCGTATACGTATGCAGACAATCACCAAACGTCTGTGCCGTCGTCGCATACTTGGGATGTTTAATGATGTTGCCGGTATTTCTAGAGAATATGGGGGTTCCGGTAAAGCCGAACATATAATATTTTCGGAAGTACTTTACGATAGCAGCATGCATATCTCCGAACTGACTGCGATGGCATTCATCAAAGATAATAACGACTTGCTGGCAATAGATATCATGTTCATGATTGCGTTTAATAAAGGTTGAAAGCTTCTGGATGGTCGTGATGATGATACGCGCTTGCGGGTCTGCGAGCTGGCGTTCCAGGACTTTCGTTGACGTATTTCCATTCGCCGCGCCCTTTTCGAAACGGTCATATTCTTTCATCGTCTGATAATCCAGATCCTTGCGGTCTACGACAAACAATACTTTATCAATATAAGGAAGTTGCGAGGCAATGCGCGCCGTCTTAAAAGAAGTCAACGTTTTACCGGAACCAGTCGTATGCCAGATATAGCCGCCCGCAGCAATACTGCCGTATTTCTTATAGTTATGAGCAATCTCGATGCGATTGATGATGCGTTCCGTCGCGGTAATCTGATAAGGACGCATGACTAACAGCAGATTTTCCGAAGTAAAAATGCAGTATTTAGCCAAGACATTCAGGATTGTATGCCTGGCAAAAAACGTTCTGGCTACATCAACAAGATCCGTAATCGGCTTGTTATTGGCATCGGTCCAAAAAGAAGTGAACTCAAAACTGTTACTCGTCTTTTCCTTTTTCACACGTTTCGTACTATGATCCTTGATGGCATTATAACGGGTACTGTTGGAATAGTATTTCGTATTCGTACCATTAGAGATGACGAAAATCTGCACGTATTCATACAACCCACAGCCGGCCCAGAACGAATCCCTCTGATAGCGGTTGATTTGATTGAACGCTTCGCGAAGAGGCACGCCTCTGCGTTTGAGTTCGATATGGACCATTGGCAACCCGTTCACCAGCACCGTGACATCATAACGGTTATCGTGATGGGCTCCTTGTTCTTTATGGATGGCATATTGATTGATGACCTGCAGACAGTTATTGTGAACATGCTTGCGGTCAAACAGCGTGATATTCTTGGACATGCCGTTATCCCGCTTCAATACCTGAATGTTGTCTTCCTGGATCTTTGCCGTTTTTTCCACAATGCCTTCGTTCTTATTGGCAATGACATCCGTGAAAAAACGCTTCCATTCGCTGTCGCTAAACTTGTAATCATTCAATAGTTCAAGCTGCGTGCGGACATTGGCAATCAAATCTCCTTCCGAATGGATGGGCAAATATGTATAACCTTGTTCGCAAAGCAAATCAATGAATTCTTTTTCCTGATCTGCTTCTGTCTGATAAGAAGCCTGCCGTTCCCTTACAGCCTCGTACTCGGTGATGACTGTGTCTTCCGTCGTCTGCGCGACAATATTGAAATACGGCATAAACACACGCCTCCTAAACCATTATCCCTGTTTCTGCCTAAAGTCAAGCAGTTTATCTCTGTAATACTCATATTGTTTCTGACGAGCTTCAATCTCCGCCGGAAGTCCAGTAGAAATACCAGTGCAAATCCTGTTAAATGTATCCAAAAGATGAACGATTTGTTTCTGCTCCACAAGGGTAGGAAGAGGAATAATCGTACTAAGGATAAGAGCCGAATTAAGATCACCTCTGGCTCCCTGTTTTTTTCGAAGTAACTCTTCGTAACCATTCATCACGCAAAAATATATATACTGATATAAAGCTATCTCTTCTTTTATTTGAAGATTTAAGCAATGCTGATTTGTTGTAGCCCTTATTTTATTGACTGCACATCTGCCAGCTGATGCTCCAGAAATCGCAACAATAACGCAGTTTTCCGGAATCCATTTCACAGCAGTTTCATCTACCGCTGTCTGTGTAATATAGCTATCTACTGAAAAAATTTCATTGAAATCAACATCTTGTGTCCTAATCCATGGAATATTCCCTCCCTGATAATACTTCGCTTCTGATTTTTTTGGAGTTGCTCCCGAACTCTTTTCCTTTACCACATCTGCCAGAAATACCATTGCATACCCAAAAACATATTGGAATAATTTAATCAGACTCTGTCTGTCTGTCTGTCTGTCTGTCTGTCTGTCTGTCTGTCTGTAAGAATGCTATTTCCAGTTGCAGCAAATGTCAATAGCTGGTCGCGATAAAATTCATATTGTTTTCGGCGCGCTTCAATTTCAGCGGGCAGTTCAATATTCAAATCTTTACATATAGATTCAAAGTTATCTAACACATCAATTAATCTTCTTTGTACCTTTAGAGAGGGTATTGGTACAGGGAAATTATTTAACATCGGTCGTCTAATAGAAGCCACTGAACCTTGAAACATTGTTTTCTCGATATACGATGAAAAAGCTGCTCTCATATAATGAAAGTAATATCTTGGCAAGATCTCCGACGATGTAATATGGATACGATAAGCACGTTGATGTAAAGCATATTTTCCTTCCACATAATGAAAAATTTTTCCTACACCAACTCCATCCTCTGCCGTAATAATAGCGATTTCATCATATTCATATTGATTCATTCTTAATACTTCTTGAGAACGAACAAAAAATGGATACGTTCCATTATCTACAGCATCTTTTGTATTGCTGTTACCCGTTCCAATATCAGCAATATCTTTTAATTTTACTGTCTTAATGATATTCGTAAATGTCAATAGTTGACCTCGATAGTATTCATATTGCTTCTTTCGAGCTGTAAGCTCCGTTGTAAGCTCTGTTGTAAGCTCTGTGAAATTATCTAAGATACGGACAATTTCACGTTGTATCTCTAAAGGTGGTATTGGAATTATAATGGATTTAATAGCTGGTACACTAGAATGAACAACTTTACTTTTAACCTTGCCTGCACTCTTTTGTTTTCTTGCATTACTGGTTTCCAATGCATAAGCCAAATACTTTGGATTTTGGTTATGTTTCAATACGACAATATCTCCACCAGCTAAGCATTTCTCATAGCCGATATATACGCACGATTTTGCAATATCTTCCACATTCTCACCAGTGATTGCAAATAAAATATCTCCATGTTCGAAGTATTTCGGGTTCTTATAAAAATCAAGCTGTGTATGAGAAATACATTGGTCAAACGATATGTGATACGTGGTATATATTTCACCATATCGAACACAAGGGATACCCGTTGATGTAATCTGATTTCGTTTAATCCCTGTTCCGCGATATAACTCTACTGCAATATCTCCTAGTTTCTTGTATTCCACTCCATCCGGGCAGAGCTCCTGAATCAATTCATCCAATTTACTCATTGGCTTTGCCCTCCTCGATTTCTGCTATAATCTTGTCGATTTCTTCACGGAGCACCTGCTCGCGGGCGACAATCGTCTTGATTTCTGCATTGAGCTTGACGATATCGATTTTCTCCCGTTTGTCTTCCTGCTCAACGTACGTGCTGACTGAAAGATTGTAGTTCTCATTCTTGACTTCATCATAAGGAACCAAGCGACTGAAGTATTGTTCATCTGTGCGATTGGTAAAGGTTTCGACAATGTGGTCAATATTCTCTGCCGTCAGTTTGTTGTTGTTCGTGACCTTTATGCATGCATTGGTCGCATCGACAAAAAGAATTTTATTATCCGTCTTGCCCTTCTTCATGACCATGATGCAGGTCGCAATAGTCGTACCATAGAACAAGTTGCTCGGCAACTGGATGATGCAATCAACAAAGTTATTGTCGACAAGGTACTTGCGGATTTTCTGTTCGGCACCGCCGCGATACATGATACCGGGGAAGCAGACGATAGCTGCCGTACCATTGGATGCCAGCCAAGAAAGAGAATGCATGATGAAAGCCATATCGGCTTTGCTCTTCGGTGCCAGTACCCCAGCTGGCGAAAACCGGGGATCATTGATGAGCAGTGGATTGCTGTCTCCAGCCCATTTGATGGAATACGGCGGATTGGACACAATCAGTTCAAATGGCTCGTCATCCCAGTGCTGCGGATTAATCAAGGTATCTTCACAGGCAATATCAAATTTATCAAAACCGATGTCATGAAGAAACATGTTGATGCGGCAAAGATTGTACGTTGTGATATTGATTTCCTGTCCAAAGAAACCGTTTATGACACCATCCTTGCCAAGAATCTGAACGGCTTTCAGAAGCAGGCTTCCGCTCCCACAAGCCGGGTCATATACCTTATTGACTTTGGTCTTACCAACAGTTCCAAGTCGTGTGAGCAAGACCGATACATCCGCAGGAGTAAAGAACTCGCCACCCGATTTACCTGCATTGGAGGCATACATGCTCATCAGATATTCATAGGCATCGCCAAATGCATCAATATCATGATCCTGCACGTCGCCAAGCTTCATCTCAGATATACCGGTCAAGAGTTTGCTGAGCCTTTCGTTGCGCTTTGTTACCGTAGCACCAAGTTTATTGCTATTGACATCGAAATCATCAAATAGGCCTGCAAAGTCGCTTTCTGCCTCGCTGCCCTTTGCCGACTCTTCAATATGACGGAAAACACATTCCAATGTTTCATTCAGGTTCTCATCATCTTCTGCCCGTGCGGTGACATTCGCAAAAAGCTCACTAGGCAGGATAAAGAAC
Source organism: Mitsuokella sp. AF33-22 (assembly GCF_003475755.1). Classification (NCBI taxonomy): domain Bacteria; kingdom Bacillati; phylum Bacillota; class Negativicutes; order Selenomonadales; family Selenomonadaceae; genus Mitsuokella; species Mitsuokella sp. AF33-22. The sequence continues at coordinate 51,962 of NZ_QRQA01000013.1, forward strand.
CCCTTTTCTTCCACCAGTCCGTTTCTCGCCTCTTCTGCCTCCTCATCAGCCATCGCTGCGTAATCAAAATCCGTATTACCGGCATCATGCTCTCCCTGATTAATATAGTTTGTCAAATTTTCTGAGATATAGCGATAGAACATGGCACCGAGTACATAATTCTTGAAGTCCCAGCCATCTACAGCCCCTCGCAACTCATCGGCAATTGCCCATATCGCACGATGAAGCTCTTCACGCTCTTTTTCTTTTTTGTTGTCCGTTACCAACAGCGTATCCCCCAAATCTATCATTCATAAAATATCGCGTACAATAATGACATCACTATTATACGAAACATCGAGGCTTATTGTAAACCACGTCAGCACCATGCTGTTTGCTTTATGCAAGTCGACAGATGACGCTTTCCCTTGTCACCTCCTCCGTCGATACGATATAATGAAGGAGAAGAATCGCGAGAGGAGGTACGCCAGTGAATCAGAACAGACAGGCAGATGCGCTCAAGGCTTGGGAGGATTTGACCATTGCGGACAACTTCATCTTCCAGAAAGTCATGCGCAAGAAACGGTTGTGCAAGCGGCTAATCGAGAACATCCTGAATATCAAGATCCGCAGGATTACCTTCCCGGAAACGGAGAAAGATATCCGGGTGCGCCGCGACAGCAAGAGCGTGCGGCTCGACGTCTACGTCGAGGACGACCAGGGCACGCTCTACGACATCGAAATGCAGACGACAGACTACGCCACGCCGGACGAGCTGCCGAAGCGCACGCGCTATTATCAGGCCATGATGGACATGGATGTGCTCAACAAAGGCGAACTCTACACGACGCTGCGCCGGACGTACATCATCTTTATCTGCACATTCGATCCGTTTGAACGAAACGAGCTTGGACGAGGCCGCAGCTTCTATACGTTCCGCGAGACGTGTCAGGAAGAACCACGTTTCCTCATGGGCGATGACACGACGAAAATCTTCCTGAACAGCAAGGGCAGACGTGAAGGCATCAACCGCGATCTGGCCGCGTTTCTCGACTACATCGAGGGCAAGACTCCGCAGGGAAAGTTCGCAGAAAGCATTGCAGAAGCCGTGGAAACGGCCAAGGAAAACAAGGAAATGAAGGTGGAATACATGACGTTTTACATGGAATTGCGCCGCCGCGAAGAAAAGGGCCGCGAGGAAGGCCGTGCTGAAGGTCGTGCCGAAGGACTTGCGGAAGGGGAAGCAAAAGGTACGGTAAAGGGCCGCTGGATGATACTGATGGAACTCGTTCATGACGGTGTCATCACGATGAAAGAAGCCGCCCAGCGGGCCGGCATGACGGAAGAAGCATTCCGCAAGCTGACCACACACTGATGAAGAATAAAAATGCAGCCATCCATTCGGGTGGCTGCATTTTTTGATGTCACGCGACGCCCGGCCAGTGCTCGACGAACTGGATCTTGATGTCGGGGAAGCTGTCGACGTACTGGATCGTGAAATCCTCGCCGTAGTCCACGAACTGCCATTCGCCGATGTCGTCGGGGAAATGCTCGACGGCTTTGACACGCAGATCGGGGAAACTGCTGACGATTTTAACCTTGATATCGGCATTGTAATCGACGACCTTGATCTTGCCGGCCAGGCGGATGCCTTTGTAGTATCCGTCCTGGTTGATGGGTGAAGCGGCAAATGCCTGCGTCATGGTTACGGTGAGCAGCATGACGGCGCAGAGCATACCAGCCAAAATATTCCGAAATTTCATTGTAAGCACCTCCGTATCTTCTTTGTATCTTTTATGAATGGATTCGAGATGCAGCCGTCAAAATCCTGCCGCGGCATCCCCGGAGAAGGTGCCCCGAAGGGGCGAAAGAGGTCTTTGAGCTGGCGGGCACGCAGTACGGGCTCGATTTTCATGGAGCAGCAAAGCGAATACATGCAGTTTCCCCTATCGGCCCTGCGGGCCACTTCCCCAAAAGAGGGAAGCTTCGATTCAGGCAAGACTTCCCAATAAAATCGTATCAGGAAATAATTGTTGACATATGCCATAAAAGGGATTATGATGCTTATAGATGACATATGTCAGTAATTTGTGGAGTTGAGGTGATATGAATGGGGAGATTGGCCAAGGCGCGGCGCGTTTGCGGACTGCCGGTGTATGCGCAGTTTTCGCCGCATCCGGATGACGCGAAGGCGCCCGTACGCATGGAGGTCGAGGATTTTGAATGCATCCGCCTCATGGATTACCTCGGCATGACGCAGGAGGAATGTGCCGTGCAGATGGGCGTGGCCCGCACGACGGTACAGGCCATCTATACGCGGGCGCGGCGGCGCCTGGCGGGGGCGCTCGTCGAAGGCCGGCCGCTGGTGATTACGGGCGGAAATTTCGAAATCTGCCCGCAGGCGGAATCCGCAGGCTGCAGGTCCTGCTGCGCACCGCTCCCCTGCACCTCGGCAAATTCAGCGGCAGAGTCGGCAGTTTTTCCAGCCAGGGCGGAGGCAAATCCGGCGGATGCCCCGATGGATTCGAATGCGACCGGCTCCCATATAAGGAAAGGAAGGATTTTCATGCGAGTAGCGATCCCTTACGATGAAGGACAGGTTTTCCAGCATTTTGGCAGAAGCGAGCAGTTCAAGCTCTATGAGGTGACGGACGGGGCCATCACGGGCTCTGAAATCCTGGAAGCCAACGGAGCCGGCCACGGCGCGCTCGTCACGCTTCTCAAGCAGGAGCACGTCGAGGTTCTGATCTGCGGCGGCATCGGCGCTGGCGCACAGAACGCATTGAAGGAAGCGGGCATCCGTTTTTACGGCGGCGTGCAGGGAAGCGCAGACGAAGCGGCCGCCGATTTCCTCGCAGACCGTCTCGCCTATGACCCGGCCGTCCACTGCGAGCATCATGGCGCGGGCGAGGGACATGGCCACGGCTGCCACCACCATCACAGCGAAGGCGAGGGTCACGGCTGCCATCATCATCATGACGGCGCAGGCCATGGCCACAGCCACGGCAGTCATCACGAAGCTTGAAAGGAGTGGCGGTCATGAAAGCGGATTGTGCCAATTGCCCGACGCATGCCTGCTACACCAGGGGCGTCAACTGCACGGGCGTCGATAAAGATACCATCCTCGCGGCGTATTCGGAGGAAGAGCGCCGGATCATGAAGGCGGCGGCTTACGTCGAAGGCACGTTTTACAGCAACATCACACGGCTCGAGGAAACAGCGGAGTTCGCCAAGGCGATGGGCTACCACAAACTCGGCATGGCGTTCTGCATCGGATTGAACGCCGAGGCCCGCTACATCGCCCGGTTCTATGAAAAGCAGGGCTTTGCCTTTTACAGCGTCTGCTGCAAGAACTGCAGCTTTGCCAAGAAGGAACTCGGCCTCAAGCAGGTCAAGCCGGAACTTGAACACGAGGCCATGTGCAACCCGAAGTTCCAGGCGCGTTTCCTCGCCGAAGCCGGCACGGAGCTCTTCATCTCGTGCGGGCTCTGCGTCGGCCATGACGCGCTCTTCAACGCCGCCTGCCCCGGCCCCGTCACGACGCTCGTCGTCAAGGACCGCCTGCTCGCCCACAACCCGCTCGGTGCCATCTATTCGCGCTATTGGAAGCGCAAGCTCGGCATCATGGACGAAGGAGAAGTTTGACTGATCTCAGCCAAATACGTCAAAACGCCCGCCCCTGTGTCTTTGAAACACGGGGCGGGCGTTTTTCTATGCTTGTCCGGCCTTCTTATGCCTGTTCGGCGTACTCGGGGAAGGCGATGGAGTTTTCCTTGAAGATGTGGATGAAGACATCATCAAAGAGCTGTTCCATAGTGGCGTACGTATGACGGAACGTCGGGCAGGCATCTGCAGGCGGCGTGAAGTTGTCCGTGAGTTCCTGGATTTCCTTGATGATGTCGCCGGCGCCGCTGTGCTCCTGCTCCAGCTCCTCGACGAGTGCGAGCGTCTTGGCGTCGGGGTGCGGATGCTGACGCATCAGCGGGAAGACGAGCTGCTCTTCCTTGGCAAAATGCTCTTCGAGCTCGGCTTTGAGGCCGGCGTAGAGATGATGGAGGCGCGTGAGCATTTCACCGTGATGCGGGTAATGGACGATGAGGATCTTGTTGAGATATGCTTCCGTCTCGGCCATGAGTTTGCGGTCCGTGACGTGGTGCGTGGCTTCGAGGTCGTCGAGCATGTCCGTAACCTTGAGTTCCTTGAAGGATTCGATGTCCTCGTGTACGTCGCGCTGCTGCGTCTTGCGCGCCGCCACTTCATTGAGCTCCGCAAGGAATTTGTCCACGTCGAGCCCTTTCTCGCGGACCGCGATGGAAATGGCTTCGTGCCCGCCGCAGCAGTAATCGAGATGCAGGCCGTTGAGGAACCCGATCGTGTTCGGATGAGCCTTGACGACGTCGGCAAGTGTCATATCTTTCGTGATCATAGTATCGCTTCCTTTACAGATAGTACCAGTATTGATGCTTCTTGTTGTTTTGCTGTTGTTCTTTAAGCATCTTCAGTATATCGGATGGAAGCGATGGGTTCTGTAACATTTGCTACAGAGAACTTACAGATTGGCGAGGAGCATATCGCCGACCGTCGGATAGACGGCGCTTGCGGCCTCCTTCATGAAATCAGCGGCCGTTGCGACGGTGCAGCCCTTGAAATATTCGACGGCCGGCAGATCGTTGCGGTCGTCGCCAATGAAGAGGACCTGTTCCGGCTGCCAGCCCGTCACCTGCAGCAGATGGCGCACGCCGTCGCGCTTGTTGGCCTCGCGGCGGTTGAAATCGATGTAATTGCGGTTGATGTTGCCGACGATGCCGGGAAAGGCTTTTTCGACCTCGTGCGTCGTCGCCAGAGCTTCCTCGACCGAATCACAGCGCAGGCTGATCTGCACGGCATCGGGGAGTTTCTGCGCTTCGTCAAACGAGATCAGCGGCATCTCAATGGGCAGGCCGAACGGGATATCGGCGCCCGTGTCGAGCGTGAACATGCCGCGCTCCGTCAGGATGCGCAGCGGATGATGCGTCTCGCGGAGCACGGGCATGGCGAGCATGCCGTCACGCACGTCCGCGGGCACGACGAAGCTCTGCAGGATCCTGCCAGCGCCGTCGACGATCACGCCGCCGTTGTTGCAGACGAGGTAATCGGGCCTGAGCTCCGGGTACGGCGCGAGCGCATGACGGATGAGCCCGATCCCGCGTCCCGTACAGATGCCGAATTTATGGCCGGCTTTCTGCCAGCGCTGCACGGCCTCTATATTTTCCGCGGGAATCGGCTCCCCGTGCGGGCAAAACGTCCCGTCAAAATCCGTTGCTGCTAATTTCATCTGTTCCGCGGGCAGCGCCAATGCGCGACGCCCCCGCACACCACCTTTCTTTTCCTAGCGATTCCTTATAGTATAGCACAATCTCTATCTCAGAGCACGACCTCCCGGCAGGTCACGTCGAGCCCCGTGAAGTCAAAGAGCAGTGCCGTCTGACGCCTTGGCAGCTCACCTTCGCCCTTCAGCAGGGCGCACATATCGTATGGAAAAAACTCGATATGGTACTTGCCGCGCAGGTCGCGCCAGTTCCGGAACACGAACCCCGGCACATACGCCTGCGGCCGCTCACTGCGCCAGAACGGCGCCGTCACAGCCTGATGCTTCTCCATATCCCAGTGCAGGTACGCCGGCCGGATGCGCCCGCCATCGGCGAGCAGCGCGTCGAAGCGCAGGAGGCTGTCCATAAGCTCCGCCTCCGCGCCGTATGCCTCCTCACAGAAATCGCGCAGATACGCGTAAAGATTCTTCGTCGCATGGCCGACGCGGTGGAAGCCGCGTGCCTCCCACCAGTCCGTGAATTTCTGCCAGAACGCGAAGGCGTCGCCGTGCTCGCCTGTCTGCACGAAATACGCGGCCGTATGGCGGCAGCGCCCCGCGTTGTAGTAGTACTCAAAAACCTGTTCGAAGCTGTGGAACCAGCGAATCTCGCCGTACGTCAAAGCGTCGGATGCCAGGACCTCGTACGGTGCCATCGGCATATACCGGTAGCGGTAGGGCTTGACGAGCTCGATCATCGCGGCCCCCTTGAGAAATTTGAGGAAGCCCAGCTGCAGCATGTCGGCGCCGAGCGCATAAACGTCATTGAACGACCGGTGAAACGACGCCATCCCCTCGCCCGGCAGCCCGATGATGAGGTCGACGTGCAAATGCATATTGTGGAACGAAAGGATGCGCCGGATGTGTGCGGCGATCTCCTGCCAGTGGTTGACGCGCGAAACTGCCGCAAGCGTCGCCTCATTCGTCGACTGGATGCCGATCTCGAGCTGCACGCGACCACGCGGCATCTGCGCGAGTGTCTGCAGCACCTCCTCGTCGAGGTAATCGATGGCCACCTCGAAATGGAAATTCGTCCGCACCGAGGCAGGCAGCGCGAGGATGTACTGCAGGATGGGCAGGAAATGCGACTTTTTCGCGTTGAACGTGCGGTCGACGAACTTCACCTGACGCACGTCATGGCGCACGAATACCTCGAGCTCGCGGAACACGCGCGCAAGCGGCAGGAAGCGCACGCCTGCCGTCGCACACGACAGGCAGTACGCGCACGCAAACGGGCAGCCGCGCGATGTCTCATAGTAGAGGATGCGTTCCCTGAGGTCCGCGAGTTCCTGCTCCTCGTAGGCAAACGGCACCTGCGCAAAATCCGCGACCGTCACGGCCCGGCTCTCGTCGATTGAGCCGTCTGCGCGCCGCATCGCCACGCCTGGCAGCGGTCCCATGAGGCTGACCTCCCGCACCCGCGCTTTGGCAAAATCCACGGCCCGCAGCCTGTCGATGAGCGCCGGCACAGCCTCCTCGCCCTCGCCGCGCACGACGAAATCCACCATCGGGAACTCGCGCAAAAACGATGCCGTCTCATACGAAACCTCCGGCCCGCCGCAGATCAGGACCGTATCCGGCAGCGCCGCCGGCAGGAGCCGCAGGAGCTTCTTCACCATCTCGATGTTCCAGATGTAGCATGAGATTCCCAGCACGCGCGGCTGCCGCTCATAGATTTCCCCGAGCGCGTCGAGCAGCAGATGGTTGATCGTGAGCTCCATCACCTCGGACCCCGGCACGCAGGCCCGCAAATACCGCACCGCCAGCGACGTATGCGAATACTTCGCATTGACCGCCAGCCAGAGGATGTTCTGCTGCGATCGGCCCTGTTCCCGTTTCTCAAATTCCTGTCGTCCCTGCAATGTTCCGCTCCTTCCTCACAAAAAAGCCCGGGCATCCCCGGGCCACTTCTTTGAATCAAATGCCTCGCACACACGGCTGCATCAGCTATGGATGTGTACGTTTGCGCACTCCAGCGCACTCTTGATGACATCGTCCATATCGTAATACTTGTACTCCGCCAGACGACCGCCGAAAACAACATGGTTCTCCGCCTGCGCAAGAGCGGCATACTGCGCATAAAGCTCCTGGTTGCGCGCATTATTGACCGGATAGTACGCTTCCTCGCCGCGTTTCCAGTCTGCCGGATACTCGCGCGTGACATACGTGACCGGCTGCGTGCCGAATTCAAAATGCTTGTGTTCAATGATGCGCGTATATGGCACCTCGCGCTCCGTATAATTGACCACGGCCACGCCCTGATGGTTCTCTTCCTCAAGGCGCTCCGTCTCAAAACGCAGGCCGCGATACTCGAGCTGCCCGAGCTTGTAATCAAAATACTCGTCAATCGAGCCCGTATACACCACCGTCTTCGCAGCATCCCGGTAAGCCGCACGCTCTCTGAGATAATCCACGCCCGTGCGCACCTCGATCCCTTCAAGCAGCGCCTCAATGAGCTTGTTGTAGCCGCCGACCGGGATGCCCTGATACCGGTCATTGAAATAATTGTTGTCAAATGTATAGCGGACCGGCAGCCGTTTGATGATGAACGCCGGCAGTTCCGTGCAGCTCCGTCCCCACTGCTTTTCCGTGTACCCCTTGATGAGCTTCGTATAAATGTCCGTGCCGACGAGCGAAATCGCCTGCTCCTCCAGATTCCGCGGCTCTCCCGTAACGACCTTGCGCTGCTCCGCAATGATTGCCTTGGCCTGCGCCGGCGTCACGATGTCCCAGAGTTCGCGGAAGGTATTCATATTGAACGGCAGATTGTAGAGATGTCCCTGATAATTCGCGACCGGCGAATTGATGAAATTATTGAATGTCACAAACTGATTCACATACTGCCAGACATCCTCATAGCTCGTGTGGAAAATATGCGCACCGTATTTATGGATGTTGATGCCATCCTTCTGCTCACAATACACATTGCCGCCCGCATGCGCCCGGCGCTCCAGCACCAGCACCGACTTTCCCGCCTGCTTCGCCTCATGTGCAAAAACCGCCCCAAAAAGACCGCTGCCAACCACCAGATAATCGTACATCGTCCTGCCTCCTCGACACAAAACACATTCTTGCCAAACTCCGAACATTATTTTTTCATTATACCATACTTCTCCGGAAAATTGGCCGCCTGCTTTCTCTGCATGTCCACAGCCCTCATCGCCGCGGTGCGAATTCCCGTTCCGGGACTTTGTCACCAGGGCTGCGGGGTCATCGGGGTGATGACGCCGAAGGTGTAGCCCTTGGCTTTGAGGATGCGGATGATTTCCGGCAGGGCCTTGACGGTTTCCTCATGGCCTTCGGAGGAGTGCATGAGGATGATGGCCGTGTGCTGTACGGCTGCGCCGTTCGTCTGGTTATCGATGTTGTCGATGAAATCCTGAGCGACCGGGTGATTCGGGGCGGCGTCGGCTGAGCTGATATTCCAGTCGTGCTCGACGTAGCCGTTGGCCTTGAGTGCGGGGGCATAAGCGGATGTGAAATTGCCGATGACGCCGCCCGGTGCGCGCAGGATGAGCGGGCGCACGCCGAGGATGCCGTAGATGATGTCGTCGGTCTTTTCCATCTCGGCGAGGAAGCCCTGCACCGAGGGGTAAAGCTTCTCGTATTTGTGGTCGTAGCTGTGATTACCGATGGCATGGTGCTCGGCGAAGATGCGCTTGAGCACGTCAGGGTGAAGCTCGGCATGCTGGCCCGTCACATAGAAGGTTGCGGTCACGCCGTTTTCCTTGAGGATGTCGAGGATGGCCGGCGTGTTCTTGTCGTCCGGACCATCGTCAAAGGTCAGGTAGGCCACGCGTCCCTCACGGTACGGCTTGAGCTCGGGCAGCGTGGTCGTCAGGCCCTGCTGACGCCGCATGGCGAGCGTCTTGTTGTCGTAGACGGGCGTGCGGGGATCCGATTGCTGCAGGTTGGAGAAATTGTCACTGGCCAGCGCACAGGAGAAAGCCGTCTCCTCTTCTGCCGCCCCAGAAGAACTGGAAGAACTGGAGGAAGCCGCCTGGTCTCCGCCGTTTGACGCGCAGCCGCCAAACAGCAGGAGGCCCATAAGAGCCAGTCCACCGAGCAGGGCACGCAGCCCGCCGGCCGTCTGCCTCAGCGGCAGTTTTTTGCCGCCCTGTCCGGCCCGTTCGTTTCGCGCGCTCTCTTCCGGGAATGATGCTTCTTCTGTCCTGTCCAAATGCTTCATGCTTTTCCTTCCTTTTTCTGTCTTTTCCTGTCGATTCCTGTCGTGTGCCGGCTGCACGGCCGCAGCTTCACGGCTCGGCCTTGGCCCCCGCCTCTTTGCTGCCTGCCGTCTGATTATCGGGAACCTGTGCGGCAGGCAGGTGCATCGCCCCGTAGACGCGGGCGAGCTCGGCTGCGTACTGCTGATGCATCGCGTCGAGCTTCTGCACGAGTTCTTCGCGGGCCTGCAAAAGCGCCGACTGTTTCTCATTCTCGGCCCGGGCGCTCAGGAGAGCCAGCTCCTGTTCCTGCTGGGCTGACTGCGCTGCGAGGCGCTTCTCCATGGCCTGCCGGTCTTCTTCTGCGCGCTGCAGCTGCTGTTTCGTCTCACGGTGTGCAGCCTTTTCCTGCTGCAGGGAGCTTGCGAGCTCCTGCAGCTGCACCCGCGCGGCTTCCTCTTCTTTGGCGTGCTGCCGGCTGGCCGTAAGTTCCTGCTGCAAGCTCTCGACCCGCGCGGAGAGGAGCGCCTGCAGCTGTTCCTTATCGGCGAGGACGGCTTCGTGCTCCTGCCGTTCCTGCTGCAAAGCAGTCTGCAGCGCCGTCAGTTTTGCCTGAATTGCATCATTCGCTTTTTGAAGCTTCTCCTGGGCAGATACGGCTTCCTGCCGGCTCTCTTCGGCCTGCCTGGCCTGCTCGCCGGCTTCCTTTGCCTTTTCCTGCGCCTGCTCGAGTGCGGCTTCCTGCGCGGCGAGGCGGCGCGCATACTCCTGGCGCACGCGCTCCTCGGTATTCGCGTTGAGCTGCAGCGCATGCGTGAACGATGCCGACAGCTGATTGAGGAGTCCCTGGAATTCCTTGATCTCCGCACCGCGTTCGGGCAGCGTGCCGATGGCCTTCTGCTGCGCATAGAGGTTCGCCAGCGTCGTGAACGTCCCGTCCCAGGTCAGCTCAAGCTCCTCGCAGATTTTCTGGAGGTTCTGGATGGTTTCCGGCTCCAGCTTGTACGTCTTGACTACGGTCATGATTGCGATTCCCCTTCCGTGCTCAGCAGGGCTTGCCCTCCTTGAAGCGCTGCATCATCTCATTCGTCAGGCTCCAGTCGTCCGGCTGCAGGATGACTTCCTCGGGGCCGGCCCAGAGGGCGCGGCTGAGTTCCTGCTTGTCCATGTGGATCTCGGGCGAACCGTCGAGGTCGCAGTAGAAGCCGGCGAGGATGTCGGCCGCACTGCCCCAGGGCTGCGATTTATAGTAGCGGATGTTCTTGACGTGCAGGCCCGTTTCCTCCATGACCTCGCGCTCGACCGTCTCCTCAAGCGTCTCACCGATCTCGGTGAAGCCGGCGATCAGCGCGAAAAACGGCACGTCGTAGCTGCGCGCGTATTTCGTCACGAGAATCTTGCCGTCATGCAGCACGCCGACGATGACAGCCGGATTGATGCGCGGGTAGATGATGTTCCCGCAGTGCGGGCAGCGCAGGGCGCGTTCCTTCGTGTCGAGCTCGGTCGGCTGGCCGCAGGCCCCGCAGAAGCGGTTGGCACGGTACCAGCCCGAGAGATGCAGGGCCGTGTAGAAGGCGTAGAAGCTCGGCAGCTTGGCTTCCTTGCTGCTGCGGATCGAGCGCACGGGCTCAAAGGCAAAGCCTGCCGGGATGGGCGGCTCTTCGTGGCCAAGCAGCAGGAAGAAGCTCTTCTTGCCGATGGTGAAGAGGTAGACGCAGTCGTGCGGGTGGCCGAGCTGCGCAAACGTCGGGAAGAGCTTGCCCTCGTCCTGGCGTACGAGCACGTCCTTGCCGCGGAAACAGAACATGACGCTGTCGTCTTTCGGGACCGCGTCCGGCTTGTACTGGTTATCGAGTTTTTTCGGTGCAATATCCTGGATCATGAAGAAGTTCCTTTCGTCAATTCCGTTGTCATGCCTGATAGAACGGGCGCGTTTTTTCCTCCCGCACGGTGGTCGGGCCCGAGTGGCCCGAGAGCAGGATTGTCTCATCCGGCAGCGTGAGGATCTTGTCGCGGATATTTTGGAGCAGCGTCGCTTCGTCGCCGCCGTACATGTCCGTGCGGCCATAGCTGCCCTCAAAGATGGAGTCGCCGACAAACGCGACGCCGTCCTTTGCCGTGTAGTACATGGCGCCGTCGGTCGTATGGCCCGGCACGGGGATGATCGTGAGGTCGCAGGCAGAAGTTGCGGCGAGCGAGACAGTGCTGTAATCGGCAAGATACGTCACATCCGAGAGGGTAATGGGTGCTTCCGTCTGCGCCGAGAGGTTCCAGACGGGATTTTCCGCATAGGCGCGGCCGTTTGCCTGCATGCAGACGGGGATATTCAAGGCCTTTCGGATTTCCTCGACGGCGCCGATATGGTCAAAATGGCCGTGCGTCAAAAGAATGCGCTCGATGATGAAGCCCTTTTCACGGATCATCTCGAGCAGCTTGCCCGCCTGAGCGCCCGGGTCGATGAGAAAGCCGTGCTTCGTTTCGTTATCGATGTAGAAGTAGGCATTCGTCGGAATGTACTTCATGACCGTTGCCTGTAAAATCATGTCACGCCTCCCCTTCTTCCGGCGTCAGGCCGTAGATGACATCAAGCAGCTGTCTGCCGCTTTTCGTGCGGAAGACCTTCTCGCGGAAGGCGCGGATACCCTTTTCGGAAAGCTGGTCCTCGTAGGCATTGACGAGGAAGTCGGCTTCGAGCAGGATCTGGTAATCCGGGCCATCGACGCCCTGATACGTGTGATGATGGCCGATGAGGAAGCAGACGCGGTCGATGAACGCAGGCACAAAGCCGAGTTTTTGCAGGAGCTCGCGCGCTGGAGCCGGCCCTTCCTTTTCCTGATAGATGCCAGCCGAGCTGCCGTACTTTTCCTCAGCGGCATGGATGCCGATATCGTGCAGGATGGCGGCAATCTCAAGCAGGCGCTGCGTATTATCAGGCAGCCCTTCCCGTTTGCCAAGCAGCGAGGCATAGGCGTATACTTTCAGGAAATGCTGGATTCTCCTGGCATCGCCATGGTCAAAGGCAATCATCGCCGCAAGAACATCCTCGACGGCTGCCCCCTGCGGCTTCTCGTTATCGATTTTATTTGATTCGTATTCCATCATCTATGGCCACTTCCTTTCCTGGCTTCCTGGCGTCCCCTCCCCGGGGCGGTCAATTGTCACTGGTTGCGTGCAAGAATTCCGCTACGAGCGACTGGCGCAGACGCTCATAGAGCTCCGGGGCGCGGCCGCCGACAGCCTGGCCGTCGATATGCGCGACGCGCAGGCAGAAATTGCTCGAGCTCGTCACGAGGACCTCGTCGGCCGTAAAGAGCGCTTCTTTATAATACGGTGTCTCGCTGACGCCGATGCCGAGTTCCTTGCATTTGCGAATGAGATGCGCGCGCGCGATGCCCGGCAGGATCAGCTCGTCGGCCGGCGCCGTGATGAGCTTGCCGTCCTTGAGAATATGGCAGTTGCTGTGCGCACACTCGGTAACGCGGCCATCATGGCGGTAGAAAATCGTCTCCTCACAGCCCTGCCGTTTCGCATGCTCGGCGGCGAGCACCGACGGGATGAGGTTCAGCGTCTTGATGTTGCAGAAATAGAAGCGCTTGTCCTCCTCTGTGATCACGTCGATGGGCTTCTCACCTTCGTTCCAGCTGCTCGGGAACAGCATGACCCAGAGATTGCCGGGACCTGGTGTGAACGCATGGTTGCGCAGGCCCGTGCCGCGCGTCACCTGGAAGTAGACGAAGAGATCGCCCGTATCAAGCTTGTGCACGAGCTTGTCGAGGAGCTGGCGGAGTTCCTCTTTCGTCACGGGCATCACGATATCCAGGAGCGCCGCGCTGTTGAAGAAGCGGTCGATGTGCTCATCGAGGGCAAAGACATGGTAATTGCGGCTCGGCGCGGCATCGTAGACGCCGTCGCCAAACCAGTGTGAACGGTCATTCATCGGGATCGACATCGCGTCGAGTTCCCCGATCTTGCCATTGTAATAGCCTAAGGTTTTCAAGAGACTCCCTCCTCAATCTCTGCATCAGCGGGAACCCCTCCTGATGCAAAACTTACTCAACATAATATAAATACGCGCCGCAAGGCAATTTTCCTGCCTGCGGCGCGATTCTTTCTCATCATGCGTGCATGATAGGCCCATCCTGCCGGGGCTCAGGCGGCCTTTGATGCTGCCGGTGCCTGCTGTTTCTGCTGGAGCTCGGAGAAGCCGTAGTCGAGCAGGGCAGCCGCCTCGCTGAAGCGCGTGTCGTCGCTGTCGGAATGCATGACGACGACGAGAAGCTCCGTATCGCCGCGCTTTGCCGCCGCCGTCAGGCAGCCGCGTGCGGCGCGCGTCCAGCCCGTCTTGACGCCCGTGCAGCCGGGGTACGTATCGAGCAGCTCGTTGGTGTTCTCGCAGTAAGCCGTGTGGCCGGCCGGGCGGATGTAGTAGATGTTCTTCGCCTCAGTGCCGACAATCCTGCGGAAGGCCGGCATCTTCATGCCGTAGCTCGCGATTTTAGCCATGTCGCGCGCCGTCGAATAGTGATTGCTGTCCGGCATGCCATTGGCGTTCACGAAATGCGTGTCCGTGGCGCCGAGCGCAGCCGCCTTCTCATTCATGAGCGCGGCAAAGGAGTCGATGTCGCCGGCCACAGCCTCACCGACGGCCGTGGCCGCGCCGTTGTCGGAAATCATCATCATCTGCTGCAGCATGTCGGCCATGCGCAGTTCATAGCCCGGATAAAGTCTCGTGCATTCCACATCGGCGGCATTGTCGCTGACCGTGACGATCTGGTCGGGACTCGTGCGCTCGAGCGCGAGGATGCAGGTCATCATCTTCGTCATGCTGGCCGGGTACTCGCGTTTATCAGCGTTCTTCTCGTAGAGCACCTCGCCTGTCTGCTCATTGACGACGATGGCCGCATCGGCCGTGATGTCAGGCGCTGCAGCCAGTGCGCAGGCCGACCAGATGACGAGTATGGCTGCACTCAGCACGGCGGCAGCCAGCCGTTTTGTTAAATATCTCACGTTTTTCCTCCTGTCAAAAACGTCCGGATGAAATCCTGTTCATTCCGTTGCCTCTACTATGATAGCATAGATGCGAACGGCCTTCAAATCCAAGACCAGCCCATAAAAATGCCATTTTCTTCACCGAAAAATACCACTCATATGGACAATATACTAATAACTTTCGGATATTTATACAGTTGAAACGCATTTCAACCGGCTTCTCTTTATGATATAATAAAAAACATGGGTAATTCAATCAATACTACCATATAAAAAAATTGCAGAAAAGGAGGCTGTCATATGCGAAAAACCAGGACCTCAAGTGAGCGTCAAAAAGAGATTTTCCAATTCATCAAAGCATTCTTGCTCGAAAAGGGATACCCGCCGTCCGTGCGGGAAATCGGCAAGGCTGTGGGACTGAAGTCCAGCTCGACGGTGCATGGATATCTGGCACGCCTTGAGGCCAATGGGCTCATCAAGCGTGACCCGACGAAACCGAGAGCCATCGACATCCTCGATGAACGGCCGTGGGGCAAGAACATCCCGGTGCCGCTCATCAATTCGGAGGCGGCGGACAAGTCCATCCTCTCGGAGCAGAATGTGCAGGAAATCTTTTCGTTCCCGCAGAATCTGCTCGGGACGCAGGATAAGCCATTCATGATGCGCATGCTGGATGGCAGCATGAAGGATGCGGGCATCGCCCAAGGCGATCTCGTCATCATCAAGAAACAGGAGTTTGCCGACGACGGCGACCTCGTGGCGGCCATCGTGAACAAACAGGCGACGGTGCGTTGTCTCGTGCAGGATGAGGAAGGCATCCATCTGGAGGCCGCGGGGGAAGAACCTGCCATGACGAAGGGGAAACGCATCACAATCCTGGGCCGTGTCATCGGTCTTTACCGCAGATTCTGAAGCAAGCACTCATACCCAGGCACAAGGAACCAGAAGGGTTCTGCCGCATCTCGCAGCCCAGCCGGAAGTTGACTCGTTTTTATTGATTCCCTTGTACCATCAGCAGACCCTGCCCTATCCCTCTGGCAACCCGTCACGACCGAAGAATAAAAAGGAGAGAAGCACCTTTGCGCGCTTCTCTCCTTTTTATGTGCACGTTTTATGTGCATGACATGGGCAACAGGCAAGACCCATGGATTTATTTGCGGCTGGCGTCGCAGTCGAGCACGGCCTGAGCGGCGCCGAGGATGCCGATGACGGCGTGC
Source organism: Mitsuokella sp. AF33-22 (assembly GCF_003475755.1). Classification (NCBI taxonomy): domain Bacteria; kingdom Bacillati; phylum Bacillota; class Negativicutes; order Selenomonadales; family Selenomonadaceae; genus Mitsuokella; species Mitsuokella sp. AF33-22. The sequence goes on from NZ_QRQA01000013.1 coordinate 67,660, forward strand.
TCAAAGGTCAGGCCGCCCTGCAGGTAGACGTTGTACGGCGCGCGCAGCGGCCCGTCGGCGCTGAACTCGATGGATGCACCCTGCACGAAGGTGCCGGCTGCCATGATGATCTTGTCAGCGTAGCCCGGCATATCCCAAGGCTCCGGCGCCGCAAACGAATCGACCGGCGAATATTTCTGGATGCCGCCGCAGAATGCGATGAGCTTTTCGGCCGAGCCGAGCTCGATGGCCTGGATGATATCGCCGCGCACATCGGTCGGCAGCGGCAGCGTCTTGTAGCCGAGCTTGGCGAACATGCCGGCCGCGAAGAGCGCGCCCTTGATGGCCTGCGAGACGACGTGCGGCGCGAGGAAGAAGCCCTGGAACAGCAGGCGGTTGTTCGCGAGGCTCGCACCGAGTTCGTCGCCCATGCCCGGAGCCGTCAGACGGTAGGAGGCGAGCTCCACGAGGTCGCTGCGGCCAACGATGTAGCCGCCCGTCGGCGCAATGCCGCCGCCCGGATTCTTTATGAGGGAGCCCGCCATGATGTCGGCGCCCACCTGCGTCGGTTCCTGGCAGTCGACGAACTCACCGTAGCAGTTGTCGACGAAGCAGATGCAGTCCGGCTTGATGCGGTGCACTTCGGCCGTGATGGCCTCGATATCCGCAATGGAGAGCGGATTGCGCATGCTGTAGCCGCGCGAACGCTGGATCTCGACCATCTTCGTCTTCGGCGTGATGACGTTCCTGATGCCCGCCATGTCGACCCTGCCGTCGATCATCGGCAGTTCGTTGTAGAGCACGCCGAATTCCTTGAGCGAGCCCGGGCTCGGATTGTCGTAGCCGATAACCGTCTGCATCGTGTCGTACGGCTTGCCCGTCAGCGAGACGAGCTCATCGCCGGGGCGCAGAATGCCCAGGAGCACCGTGGCCAGCGCATGCGTGCCTGAGACGAACTGCGAGCGCACGAGCGCGCGCTCGGCGCCAAAGACCTTGGCATAGAGTTCCTCGAGCTTGCCACGGCCGATATCGTCATAGGCATAGCCCGTCGTCGTGTTGAAATGGGCGTCGGAGACGCGGCATTCGCGCATGGCGGCCAGGACCTTCAGCGTGTTCTGTTCCGCCACGTCCTCGATATGCGCGAAGAGCGGCTTGGCTTCCTGCAGGACCTCCTGCTTGAGGTCCAGGATCTGTTTTGAAAATGTCAATGAAATTCCCTCGAATCTGTTTATTTATTTATTTTGATTTGCTGCGCGCCTGCATGCTTCATGCGGACGGCGCCGGCACCAGGTACGGCTGGTAGCGGTCCTTCATGGACACGGGGACCTTGACCGTAAGCCGTGTCCCCTCGCCCGTGTACTCCGTCTGCTCCACGGCCTTGAGCTCATGGAGCTCCGTGATGACCTCGCCCGCCGCATACGGGATGAGCAGCGTCATGCGGGCCAGACGCTCGGCGAAGAAGCTCTCGATCTTCGCGAGCAGCTGCGCGAGGTTCTCGCCGGTCTGCGCCGAGACACAGACGCCATCGCGGTCATGGAGCATCGCGCGGCGCTGCGGGGCGTCCGGAGGCAGCGCGTCCACCTTGTTGAAGACGTAGAGCGTGGGCTTGCCTTCCGCCTCGAGCTCCTTGAGCACGGTGACGACGGCCTCGATCTGCTCTTCGTAATGCTCGTTGCTGCAGTCGACGACATGCAGCAGCAAATCAGCTTCCTGCACCTCCTCGAGCGTTGCGCGGAAGGCCTTGACGAGCGTGTGCGGCAGCTTCTGGATGAAGCCGACCGTATCCGTCAGCAGGATCTCCTGCTTCTCGGGCAGCACGAGATGGCGCGTCGTCGGGTCGAGCGTCGCGAAGAGCTTGTCCTCGGCAAACGCGTTCGCACCGGTCAGCTTGTTGAGGAGCGTCGATTTGCCGGCATTCGTGTAGCCGACGAGGGCCACGAGCGGGATGCGCGCGGCCTTGCGGCGCCGGCGGTGCAGGTCACGGTTCTTCTTAATGGCCTCGATCTGATGCTCGAGGTCGTGGATGCGGCCGTAGATGCGGCGGCGGTCCACCTCGAGCTTCGTCTCGCCGGGACCGCGCGTGCCGATGCCGCCGCCCTGGCGCGAGAGCACGAGGCCCTGGCCGCCGAGGCGCGGCAGATTGTACTTGAGCTGCGCGAGCTCGACCTGCAGCTTGCCTTCCTTCGTGCGGGCGCGCTGCGCGAAGATGTCGAGGATCAGGGCCGTGCGGTCGATGACCTTGATGCCGAGGACCTGCTCGAGATTATGCTGCTGCGACGGCGTCAGCTCATCATCGAGGATGAGGAGCGTTGCATCGAGGTTCTGCACCTCCATGGCGATTTCCGTCACCTTGCCCTTGCCGAGGAAGAAGGCCGCATCGGGCCGCTCCTTGCGCTGGACGAACGAGCCCACGACGACGGCACCGGCTGTGTCGGCAAGGCGCCGCAGCTCCGCCATCGACGTCTCGCTGTCAAAGACATTGCCGGGCCGCTCGACGCCGGCGAGGATCGCACGCTCCTCTTCATCCGCCGTCACCTTCGTGCGCGCGGCGCTGAGTTTCTTGTTGATCGTCGTGATGAGATACGTCAGATTGACGCGGTGCAGCAGCTGCTCCTTCATGGGCCCGGCCTGCGTGATGGCCTCCGTCCCGGCTTCATCCTGTTCACCCGAGAAGAAGCCCAGCGACGCGACGATCTCGCCGCGGCAGCGGCCAATGGCGGCCATGCAGTCGAAGCGCAGCCGCCGCAGCGAGGAAAGGTCGGGATCACTCAGGCGCGTATCGCCGCTCGGATGCGTGTGGATGCAGCGGACACCTGCCAGCCGGCGCTCCGAGCGCACGTCAAAGGACGGCAGATCGACCGTGTTCGTATCGCCGACGGACACCTTCTCGACGCGGCCCTGGCGCGTGAGGTAGACGGCGACTTCGCGCCCGAGGATATCCGTGATCTCGAGCATCGCCTCGTTGAGCTCATGCGTGGAAATCTGCCCCATCGGCACCGTCAGCTCATAAAGATGCTGCAGTTTCTCACGGACAAACGCCTTGAGATTGCCGGTATTGCCATGGATGATTGTCATCGTACACCTCCATCCGTTGCGGAATGACAACATTTGCTTTCTTGCCGTTCATTGCGGTTCATTACAGTTAATTGCGGTTGACGATATTCGAGATATGCTTGAGCGTAATGGAGAGCGTGCCGTCCTCATTGTTGTGGAACTCCACGAACTCCGTGTTGTCGAAGTAATCCGTCGGGATTGAGAGATCGATGCCCGTATCCGTCCGCAGCTTGTGGCGGCTGACCTTCTTGAGCGTCGCCTCCTGATCCATCTTGACGGGCTCCGTGAAGCCGGCGTCGCGGATGGCATCGTCAAAATCCTTCTGCATGGCCGGATTCTCGGGGAAGATTTCCCCGCCTGCGGCCGCGAGATCGAGCTCGTCGCTTGCCTGCATGTTCTCCGTCACGTAATTCTTGACGGCAGCCTCGACGGCGACGGCATCCTGCCCGTAGGCCTCGGCCACCTTGGCCGCCGTCTTGCTGAGATTCTTCATCGCTTCCTTCGGCGAGGGCGTCAGCGTGCATTCGAGCAGCATCTCGGGCAGCACGAAGATGGCATTGCCGTCGATCGTGTACTTCTTGGCCTGCACGAGGAGAGCCCCCGTCTCGGGCTGGATGAAGGCGAATTCGTCGATCTTCTGCGTCAGATTTGGCATGATGGAATAATGGTTGATGATCTCATTGCGGATGCCGCCCTCTGTCTGCGTCACCTGATGCGTGTAGCCGATATGGCTGTTGCTCTTGAAGACGACGAGCTGGCGCACCTCGTCGATGCGCACATCGGCCACGATGACATCGGCCGACACCATCTCCTCCGCATGGACGTAGGCATCCTCGAGTGTCTTGCCGATCTGTTTGGAGAAATCGACGAATGAAAGCTCCCCGCCGACGTATGCAGCGAGCTGCTTCTTGAACGCACTGTCCTCATAGAAGGTACCGGGCTTTGCGTCCTGGCTGCCCCACGATCTCTCGAGGTGCTTGAGCAGGAAGGTCTGGATGCTGTCCGCCGGCTCGAGCTCGACATCGGAATACACCGTCAGGCCCGAATTGAAATCGAGGATGTGCAAAATGGCTTTTTCAATCACAATCACGATGGCTGTTCCTCCGCTTCTTCATTCTGCTGCTTCGCTTCTGCCTTCTTCCTGCGCGCGGCGGCTTCTTCTTCCGCGCGCGTGCGCACTTCCTGCAGACGCGGCACGAGATACGTCTGCAGACGTTCCTCGAGCTCCGACAACGTCCCCGAATCGAAGTCGTAGTTGACGTCGGGGATGTTCCAGATGCGCGCCTCGCTGAAGAACTCGTCGCGGTAGATGTTGTAATAGACCGTGACGCTGCTCTCGAGCGCGAAATCGACGTAATCGATGACGATATAGGAGCCGTTGTTGATCTTGACGGGCTCCGCCGGACGGATGTAGAGCGTGAAGCCCTCAAGCGTCTCCGGCAGTTCCTTCGCGGCCTCCCAGGTCATGATCTTCTTGTCGCGGACGATGCTGCCGATGCTCGCGGGGTCGAACTGCGCGAGGCCTGCCAGCACCGTCTCAAACTGCGCACGCAACAGTGCTTCGAATACGTCGAATTTCGCCGTGATGAATTCGATGCGGCAGAATTCGATGAGGCCGATCTTGACGCGCAGTTTGTACTCGTGCGTTTCCTCGTGGAAATACGCCGTCACGCTCTTGTGCAGTTCCTCGTTCTCATAGCGATAGATGTCGTAGCAGTCGCCCGCGACGAGCGCAAGCCGCTGCAGCGTGAAGCCATGCCAGGTATCCGGCAGTTCCCTAAGATAGGCCCAGTCCTTGATGTCCGCTTCGACACGATCCCTCGTCTCATCCTTCATGGCATTTCACCGTCCTCTTTCCCTTCATCCACAGCGGTCCATATGGTCCATAGAAGAATATTATAGCACTAAGACTGAGCCACTTTCAACCAAAACGTACCATAATGAAAAGACAAAAGACGTCCCGCACGGCAAGGCATGCTTGCGGCCGGACGTCCTGTTATCCAGTTTATTAGTTAGGAAGGAATTCACGCTTTCCGGATGGAAGCGTGGTCGATCTCCGTGCCGTCTGGCAGGAAGCAGCAGACGGTGAGTTCCGCAGGCGTCACGGCCAGCGTCAGATAATTGTCCGTTTCCGGCTGCGGCGCGACAACCTTGTCGAAGGCGTGATCGACCCAGAGATCCGGGTAGCGCACGTTGCCCGCCACGCCCGTCAGGATGTAGAGCGGCCCCTTGTCCGCCGGCCGCATGTGATAGAGACGTCCGCGGTCGCGATACGTGTGCAGGTGAGCCGTGAAAACGGCGTCAATGCCGAGCTCGTCGAAAAGCGGCATGAAGGCCTCGCCGACATCGCTGATGCCCTCCTGACGCTCGGGACGGTTCTTGATGCGGTACTGCAGCACATCCTTGTGCAGCAGCGCGATCTTCCACGGCTTCTGCGACGCGGCGGCATCGCGGCGCAGCCACTCGAGCTGCTCATCGAGGAGCCCCGGCTGGAATTCTTCCGTCTCGTCCCACTGCGTGTTGATGACCATGAAATGCGCGAGACCGTAATCGAACGAGTAGTAGTATTTCTCAAACTGTGCACTGCCGTTTGCCGGCACATCGAAATAATGGAGATAGGCCTCGGGCAGGCGCACCTGCCACTTGAGGTCGTACGTCTCGTGGTTGCCCATGAGCGGTGCAAACGGCACGCGCTCGCTGAGTTCCTGCACGGCGTCGAACCAGGCTTCCCACTGCGTATGGTCCTCGCCATTGTCGACGAGGTCGCCCATATTGATGAAGAAATCGGCCGACTTGTTGCGCTCGGCCGCGCCGCTGACGAGGTGGTGCCAGTCGCTGTAGCCGTTGGACTGAGAGTCCGGGAAGATCAGCGCGAGAAACGAGCCATCTTCTTTCGGCGTCTGCAGGGGCTGCCAGCTGCCGGCGCGGTCACCGCTTACCACGCGGTATTCGTAGGAGGTGCCGGGCGTCAGTCCCTCGATGACCGCCGCGTACTGATGGCGCGTGACCTCGTCATCGGTGAACGATTCATCCACGGCTGCCTGCTTTTCGCCTGCGGCGGCCCCCTTCTGCCGGTACTCAACGGCAGGCGAGGCGAGCACCTCGGCCGACTCCCACATGATGCGGCGGCTCGTCGCCGGGTCCTTCGTCATCATCTGGCGCAGCGCGCTGACATCGAGCCCGCCCGATACGGCCTGCGCCTTGTGCATCACCGAATGCCACCAGCTCTGCCTCGTCAGGAACGCACCGCCGGCCAGCAGCACGCCGGCGGCTGCCGTCCCCTGCAGGAAGCGGCGGCGGTTCATGCGCACGAGGCCTCCTTCCGATTCATTCTTTTTTTCATTCTCGTTATATATTTTTTTATCGTCTTTGTCCTTCATTTTCTTCATGATACATATTCCTCACACGTCTGTTTCTTTATCATGCATCTATTGTAACAAAAGAAGATGAAAAATAGAAAGGCTTCTTCGTTATCGCTCATGATACGCAAAACGTATGAAATTCCCCTTTTCGGTGTGTGCAAGCATCCTCAAATTGCGCATATCGTATCAAAAATATTTATCTGATTTTGTAACGATGTAAACAGGATTTATGATTTCATACACAGAATTAATCAAAGCAGAAAAACTTAATCTTACTTTAAGGAGGTCCTCATATGTTAGGTTTACTGATCGCAATCGTGGTCGTCGTCTGGGTCGCAAGGTACGTACTCAAAAAGTACCCGGCCCAGCCAATCCTCTTCACGGCCGGCATCGTCATGATGGTACTGACGCTCGTCTTCGGGCTCGGTGAGATCCTGCCGGCCAAGAGCAGCACGGGTTCGCCGTGGCTCGACATCATCCAGTCCATCAGCATGGCTTTCAGCAGCCGCGCTGCCAAGCTCGGCATGATCATCATGCTGATTGGCGGCTTCTCCAAGTACATGGATAAGATCGGCGCGAGTACGGCCCTCGTACGCATCGCCATCAAGCCGCTGCAGAAGCTCGGTCACCCCTACATCGTGCTCGCGCTGACATCCATCCTCAGCAACGTCCTCGCGATGTTCATCAGCTCGGCTTCGGGCTTCGGCCTCTTGCTCATGGTCACCATGTATCCGGTGCTCGTGCGCCTCGGTGTCAGCCGTATCGCGGCCTGCGCCGTCATCGCCACGGCGTCGGCTCCGGGCTGGGGTCCGGCTGGTGCCGACAGCATCTTCGCCGCGGAACTCTGCGGCATGGAAATCGTTCCTTACTTCGTACAGTATCAGGTGCCGGTCGGCATCGCCACGGTCCTGACGCTGGCCATCGCCCATTTCTTCGTACAGCGCTGGTTTGATGCCAAGGATCCAGATGAGATGGCCGGCAAGGACGTATCCGCCAAGATGACGGACGACCAGCTCGCCGCTCAGGAATCCCCGAAGGTCCCGGCCTTCTACGCACTGCTGCCGACGCTGCCGCTGATTTTCGTCCTGTTCTTCGGCCTCGTTGACCTCGGCATCAAGATGGATATCAGCCTCGCCACGCTCGTCTCGATCTTCCTGACGATGCTCATCGAATTCATCCGCCATCGCGATGGCAAGAAAACCTGCATCGACATCGGCTCCTTCTGGAACGGCATGGGCCTGCAGATGGCCACGGTCGTCACGCTGATCGTCGCTGCTGAGACATTCTCGAAAGGCCTCATCTCTCTCGGCGCCATCGATACGCTCATCAAGGGAGCTCAGGATGCCGGCTTCGGCGGCATCGGCATGATGTTCGTCTTCGTTTCCATCATCATCGCCGCCACGCTCATCACGGGTTCCGGCAACGCGACGTTCTTCGCCTTCGTACCGCTGGCACCGAAAGTCGCCGCCCTCTCGGGCATCTCGCCAGTCCTCCTGATCCTGCCGATGAACTTCGTCTCGAACCTTGCGCGTTCGCTCTCGCCAATCGCTGCTGTCGTCATCGTCGTCGCCGGCGCCGCCAGCCTCTCGCCGATGGACCTTGCCAAGCGCACGTTCATCCCAATCCTGGCTGCCACGGTCGTCAACATCGCCGTGACGCTCATCCTGTTCTTCTGAGACTTCGCGCTTTCGCAGCCAAGACAAAAGACCTGCCAACCGGCAGGTCTTTTTTTGCTGTCATCCACCGCTGCGCGGTCCCCCTTCCGCTTCGCCCTCTGTGAGAAGAGTGCCTGGGCGTCCCCTTTGGGGAAGCTGTCAGCGCAGCTGACTGAAGGGGTGCCTGTCTGCAGCCGCGTGCTGGCTCGATGTAAATCGTCCCCGCGGATTTCAGGCAGTGCGTTCCAGCAGGTGAATGCCGTTATCCTGATACGCCTGATAGATGGCCTTGATGAACTGATGCTTGAGCACGGCCTCATCGACGACATTCCTGATGCGCAGCACGACATCGAACGAGATGCCGTACTCACCGAGCTCCTTGTAGCGCACGGCCGGCTCAAACCCCGTCACGCCGTACTGGCTGTTTGCGAGGATGTTGCGCGCCATCGCGAGCGTCACCTCCTCGACCTGCTCGAGATTGCTGCCGTACGTGATGGTCAGGGGAATTGAGATGGTGCATTCCGCGAGCGGCTGCTCGTAATTCATCAGTGTCGACGCCGCGATGCTCTTGTTCGGCACGATGATGAGGTTCCCCGTCGGCGTGCGCATGGTCGTATTGCGCCAGTTCATATCGGTGACGCGTCCCGTGGCCCCCGTCGAGAGCTTGATGTAATCGCCGATGCGGATCTGCTTCGACACGAGCGTCATGATGCCCGAAAAGAGATTCGCGAGCGTATCCTGCAGGGCGAGCGCCGACGCGATGCCGCCCACGCCCATCGCCGTCAGCAGCGGCGAAATCGAGATGCCATGTGCATTGAGCAGGATGACGAGGCCGGACGCATAGACGAAAATATTGATAATCGTCGTGAGGATGGAGGTCGAGGAATTGCGCGCCTGGCTCTGCGTCATCTTGTACTGCAAGAACGCCGAAATGAGATGCGCGAGAAAGAGGATTACCGTCACCGCCACGACGTTGTAGAAGATCATGTCAATATGATTCTCGACGAAGTCCGGCAGCTCCATGAACGAATCCGCCGCATAGATGCCGGCGCAGATGCCCGTCATGAACGGCATGAAGCGCACGACATGCCGGAGGATATAGACGGGGATCTTCGTGTAGCGGCTCAGGATATGGACGAGCCCGCGGAATACGTAGTGCAGCACAACAATGCCGAGCACCAGTGCGATAAAAAAGATGGCGGCTGTCAGCCGCGGCCCACCGTGCTGGATGGTCGCGACAACATCAGCCAAAGACATGGACATAAGCTTCACACTCCTTGCAAGATCAAGCGATGCAGTCAAACAACCGTACCGCAGCCAAACAGAGAATTGAAGAATATTGTAGAAGCTCAAGATTAGAAAAACGCTATAAAAAAGAGAGCCCCGCATAAAAATGCAAGACTCTCCAAAATCGCGAAAAACATTAAAACGGCTCAAGGCCATCCATGTTTTCCCATCTTAAAGATCGTCATGTACCTCGCTGAAGTAGATGACCGTGACCGTATCCTCCATGAGGATGCGGCGCTTGTAGATGCGTTCGAAGTCGGCAATGAGCTCCTCGCGCGAATTGATCTCGGGGTTCTGGTGGCCGAGGTCGGCGCTCGTCAGCGTGCCCATCGTCTTGACGCGCACCTTGTCGAGGAATGCCGTGTAGAGCTTGTGCTTGGGCTCGCCCTTGGCACCCGTCGTAATCCATACGATGGAATTCTCGGGGAACTGAGAGCTGACGTCGCCGAGGCGGACCGTGCAGTTCTTCGTGCGCTCCATGAGCATCTTCTTGTGTTTTGCTGCCTGGAAATTCAAAGCCATCATGATGAAGCATCTCCCATCTAGTTTCTACTCTGTCACTCGTATCTCTATTGGCATGACCCGCGGCACCATGACCACACGTCTTTGCAATGTTGACATCTTGACATTATGAAGTTTGCTTTATTATTTCTCCCCTGCCCTGCCGGAATCCTGCTAATTTTTGAAAAAACTCAAAAGCCCGGGATGCATCGCTTCCCGGATAAATTCATGCACAGCCCTGCGAATTGTGTTAGAATGAAATCGTCTCAAATTTATTTAGATGGAGGTCATACTATGAAAATGACAAAACGTTTCTTCTTCGTGTTCCTGGCGGTCTTCCTGCTGAGCATCTCGACGGCCTTTGCCGCCCAGAAGGATGCGCCGGCAGCTCCGACGCTCTCGGTCGAAGGCCAAGGCCAGGGCACGGCGACGCCGGATATGGCAACGGTCACGATTGGCGTGACGACGCGCGCGGATGATGCGGCCAAAGCACAGAACGACAATGCCTGGGTAGCGGCGCAGATCCAGAATGCCGTCGAAGGCCTCGGCATCGCCGAGAAGGACATCCAGACGCGCAATTACTCGTTCTATCCGAACTACAGCACGGAAAAGAACCATCAGAATGAGATCACGGGCTACACGGTCAACAACTCCGTCGTTGTCGTCGTCCGCGACATCAAGCTGACGGGCAAGGTCATCGACGCCGCATTGAACCACGGTGCCAATGAGATCAGCTCGCTCGATTTCTCCGCCAGCGATACGCGCGCCGTGCGCAAGGAAGCCCTGCTGAATGCCGTGCAGGATGCCCGCGACAAAGCTGACGTCATCGCCAAGGGCCTCGGCAAGCGCATCGTCGGCATCCAGAGCGTTTCGGAAAACACCGGTTACCTTGAGACGCGCCGCTTCAACGGCAACATGCTGCTCGCAGCCGCCAAGGACAGCGCCACGCCGATCGCACCGGGCAGTCTCTCGATGACGGCGACGGTCCACGTCGATTTCATCCTCAGCAACTGAATCAGCGAAGCAGACAAAATCCACCTCCGCCTTCTGCCCTTTCCCTATCCCAATGAAGTAAGGAGTCCTCGTTTTTCATGCAAGAGCAAGCATCCACGCAGCCCGTCCCTCACAAGCGCAAGCCGCGCCTCGCGGCCATCGAGTACATCCGCGGCATCTCCATGATGGGCGTCATCGCCATCCATGTCGGGTCGCAGTACATCATGAACACATCCGCGAATGTCCACCTGATCGCCCTTTTTGAGGTGGCCTCGCGCTTCAGCGTGCCGATCTTTTTCTTCATCTCGGCCTTCGGCCTCTTTTACAATCTCGACACGACGGTGCCGTTTGACTACCGGTCCTTCCTGAAACGGCGGTTCAAGACCGTGCTCGTCCCCTATCTCGTCTGGTCACTATTTTACCTGCTCCACGACGGAATTCTCTACAAGGTGGGCTTTCCGGACCCGCTGCACCTCCTGACCATCCTGTTCTTCGGCAATGCGAAATACCAGCTCTACTTCCTGGTCATCCTGATCTGGTTCTACCTGGCCATGCCAATCTGGATCTATATGGTCCGCCGCGCAGGCAAAGTCAGCCTGCTCCTGCTGCTGGCCGTGCAGATTGCCTTTGACTACTGGTCAAGCTTCTCGGTGTCCTTCAACGTCTTCGTCTACGGGCTGCCGGACCACTCCGTACTCAAGCCGTTCCTCATGTACCGGCTGAATTACTGGGTGTTCCACTATGTCTTCATCTTCGTGCTCGGCGGGTATCTGGCCGTGCACATCAAGGAGTTCCAGGCGTTCATGCAGAAGCATCGGACGGGCATCACGCTCTTCTTCTGGGCGTCACTTGCCTGGCTGCTGGCCTTCTATTACAAGCTGCTCTACGTGGACGGCTACACGGCACTCGAGGCCATCAACACGGCCCATCAGCTGAGCCCGGCCGGCATCTTCTACACGATTGCCGCGTCGCTGTTCTTCTTCACGATCTTCACGTACCAGCGCTATCCGGCGTGGCTCAACCCCATTCTGCATCAGCTTGGACGCCATTCCTACTTCGCATACCTCGTGCATCCGTTCTTCATCACGTATGCGGCGCTCGCGCTGCAGCATGCCGGCCGCATCATGACGGCGCCCGTTTCCCTCGCGTTCTATTGCGTGATTCTCGGGCTCTCGATGACAGCCGCCATCCTCTGCCGCCGCCTCGGCGAGAAGCTGCCGCTCTTGAACGAATGGACGATTGGTGTCTATCCGAAAAAGAAATAAAAAAGCTCCCTGCCAATTGGCAGCAGACACAAAACGAGCCATTTCCTTCCGTCCGGGTTGGAAATGGCTCGTTTTTTCATGGCTCAACGATTTTCGAGCAGCCGAATCTCATTTTATGTCAGAAACCCAGGTCTTCATGGATCAGGATGACCTCCATATCCATGTGGTTCATTTTGCGCCAATATATGACCTGGGCATTGCATATACGCTGGGGGCTCCTGCAATCGTAGCAGTGGTCTTCGCGCACGGCACAGGGAGTTTTGTAGTGGTGACGGGCGGCATTCTTGGGGGCCGCGACATTCCTCGCCCGGGCGGCAGCCGCTTCTAACGTCGGCTCGATCTTATTCTGACCAACGATGAAATACACCTTGCGATGCCCATACAAGGACCCGGCCACGCGATTCCCCGTACCGTCGATGTTCACCATCTCGCCCGTTTCGGCGATGCCATTCACCGACGTCAGGAAAATCTCCGTCGTCAGGCATTTCCTGGCCGTCCCGTAGAAACCAAGGCCGTCCCGTGGATGCATGGGATCGTAGACGTCATTGTGACGAGCCAGTCGTTCATAAAGGCGCAGGGTCAGCATGGTTTCTGAATCGCCAAAACCAACCGTAAAACCATCAATCTTGCGGTCAAGATAAGCGGCCGCCTCCTCTCCCGTTTGAAAGCAGGCCACATCATAGCCCCGTTTCTGCAATGCTGCCGCTGTTTCCTCAATACGTCCCATTTGACACCCCTCCATCTGCTTTATTTATCGTTGTCCACGACAGCTTCGATCAGGATGGTCGTGACCTGCTTCTCGGGGTTTACGGCCTTGAGGAAGGTCCAGGTGCGCTGTGTTTCTTCGCGCGGCAGACGGGCTGCGAGCAGGGTGTCGTTCGTGACGCTCAGGCGGTCGAAGGCCTGATTGGCAAAAAACAGATTGTTTTCATCGGCTTTCAGGCCGAGGGCCGTCAGCGTCGAATCGAAGATGACGCGGAGCTTTTCCTGTTCGACGTTGTCGATGGCGCCGTGATGCGCGATGACGAGGTTGGAGAGTTTCCCAGCCTGATTGGCATTGATGATGATTACCGTGCTGTCATCGATGCCGCCGAAGTAGGAAACGTAATTCCCCTGCAGGCGCTTCGTGAGTTCGCCGGCCAGCGGATAAGCACAGATCTTGTTGTAGGCCGCGGCAAAATCGTCCACGGTGAGACTGTCCTCCAGCTGCACCTTCGTCTCGGTGAGTTCGTTGAGTCCCGCAGCCTGCGTCACGGGTGCGGCACCGAGCAGGAACACGGCTGCCATCAGCAGCACAAACAATTTTTTCATGATAAATTCCTCCCCACTTCCGTGAATCAGGACTGGAACAGGGCTTTGGCGAAGTCTTCGGCATTGAAAGGGCGCAGGTCTTCGACGCCTTCGCCGACGCCGATCCATTTGACAGGCATCTGGAGCTGGCTCTTGATGCCGATGACGACGCCGCCCTTGGCCGTGCCGTCGAGCTTCGTGAGCACGACACCCGTGATGGGCGCGGCTTTCGTGAAGAGTTCGGCCTGGCTGATGGCGTTCTGGCCGGTCGTCGCGTCAAGCACGAGCAGCGTCTCATGCGGCGCACCGGGGATTTCGCGGCCGATGACGCGGTTGATCTTCTCGAGCTCCTGCATGAGGTTCGATTTCGTCTGCAGGCGGCCGGCCGTGTCGATGATGAGGATGTCGACATTGCGCGCAACAGCGGCCTTGACGGCGTCAAAGGCCACGGCCGCAGGGTCGGAACCTTCCTCATGCTTGATGACCGGCACCCCTGTGCGCTCGCCCCAGACTTCGAGCTGATCGATGGCGGCGGCGCGGAAGGTGTCGGCCGCGGCAAGCAGCACGGATTTGCCCTGGCCCTTGTAGTAGGCGGCGAGCTTGCCGATGGTCGTCGTCTTGCCCGCGCCGTTGACGCCGATGACGAGCAGGACCGTCGGGCCATTCTCGGCCACGCGCGTCGTGTCCATTTCCTCGCCCGTCGTCAGGATCTCGACAATCTGCTTCTGCAGGAAGGGCTTGAGATCTTCCGGCGTGTTGATTTCCTTTTTCTTGATGCCCTTGCGGACAGCCGTCATGAGCTTGTCGGTCGTCTGGACGCCGACGTCAGCCATGATGAGCATTTCCTCGAGCTCATCGAGGAGGTCATCATCGATATCGGCATAGCCGATGATGATTTTCTCGATCTTATTCGTCAGGTTTTCGCGGGTCTTGTTGAGGCCCTTCTTGAGTTTGTCAAAAAATCCCATTTCGTCACTTCTCTCTATCGATTTATCGGGCATACGGCTGATTGCCGCAAGATTATTCTTTCATTATAGGCTGAGTGCCCGCCTTTTGTCAAAAGGCGGGCACAGCCTGTGCAGCAAGATCATTCAAGCGTCGAGCTGGCCTTCAATCTCGTCGAGCTTGACGGAGAGCAGACGCGAGACGCCGGCATCCTCCACGGTCACGCCGTACATCGTATCGACGGCTTCCATCGTGCCCTTGCGGTGCGTGACGACGATGAACTGCGTTTTGGCTGCGAATTCGCGCAGGAAGCGGCCGAAGCGCACGACGTTGGCTTCGTCGAGCGGCGCGTCAATCTCGTCGAGCACGGAGAACGGCGACGGACGGTAGCGCAGGAAGGCAAAGAGCAGCGCGATGACCGTGAGGGCACGTTCGCCGCCCGAGAGGGCCGCGAGGCTCTGGCGCTTCTTCTGCGGCAAGGTCACGAGGATGTCGATGCCCGTGTTCAGCACGTCGTGCTCGTCGAGCATGCGCAGCTCCGCCTGGCCGCCGCCGAAAAGCCGCACGAAGATTTCCCCGAAGTACGACTGGATAGCGGCAAAAGCCTCGCGGAACTGCTGCGTCATCGCTTCGTCCATCTCCGCGATGATATGCAGGAGGTTATCCTTGGCTTCCACGAGGTCGCCGGCCTGCTTCTGCATGAAGTCATGCCGCTTCTGCAGGGCTTCATATTCCTCGAGTGCGTTCGGGTTGACGGGGCCGAGTGCCTCGATTTTCGCGGCGAGTTCCTTCATCGTCTGGCGCAGCCGCGCGGGCTCCCAGTCGTAGGCCTCCTCGGCCGCGCGCTCGGGTGTAAAGCCGAAGTCCTTCAGGATGGCCTGCTGCGTTTCCTCAATGGCCATCTCGGCCTTGGCACCCGTCAGTTCGAGCTGATGCAGCTCGCTCTGGACTTTGCCGAGCTCCCGGTTGGCCGCGCGCGTCTTCCGGTCGGCTTCCTGTGCGACGGCCATCTTCTCCATTCGCTGCTCGTAGAAGCTCCGCTGCTCCTCCTGTCCGGCATCGAAGTGATCCTGCCACGAGGCGGCTTCCTGCTGGAGCTGATTGAGGCGCTTGAGGCTCGCGGCGAGTCCCGCGAGCAGATCGCGTTCTTCCTGTTCACTTTCCTTCAGGGCCTGCTCGCCGCGCTGCTTTTCCTGGCGGCAGAGGGCGATGTGCTCGCGGCGGCGCATGAGTTCCTGTTCGAGCACCGTCCGCTTGAGCTCCTGATCCTGCAGCACGGCGGCGAGGTCGTCGGCGTCCTGCATGGCATCCTCGAGATCGAGACGGGCTTCGTCCGCAGCCCTGCACGCCGTCTCCAGGGCTTGCTGGAGCTCCTTGACCTTGCGCAGCTGCAGCACGCGCCGGTTTGCGTTGGCCGCAAACGACGCCTCGTATTCCTGCGCGGCCTTCGCGCGCGCGGCGACCTCCTGGGCCTTGGCTTCCTGTGCTTCCCGGAGGCGGCGGTCCTCCGCCCGCAGTTCGGCGCGCTGCTCGCTCGCCTGCTGTACGCGCTCCATGGCCGCCTGCTGTGCAGCAGCCGCTTCCTTGGCCTTTTGCGCGGCTTCTTCTGACGCCTGCTGCCCGGTTCCTTCCTGTTCCTGCCATGCGGCGATGGAGGCACGCAGGGCCTCGATTTCGCCGCCGCGGTTCAGGAAGCTTGCTTCCCTGCCCTGACGGCTGCCGCCTGAAAGCGAGCCGCCCGGCGCGAGGAATTCGCCTGTGAGCGTCACGATGCGCAGCCGGTATTTGAATTCCTTTGCCAGCGCGAGTGCATGGTCGAGCGTATCGACGACGAGGATGCGTGCGAGCAGGAAATCCACGGCCTTCCGGCAGTGTGCATCGACCGTGACGAGCTCATGAGCCCAGCCGATGACGCCTTCCCTGCCCTCGGCCCTGCGCTCGTGCTCATTCGGATACGGCACGACGAGCGTCGAGAGCGGCAGGAACGTCACGCGCCCGAGATGCCTGCGCTTGAGGTAGGCGATGGCCTCTTTTGCGGTGTCCGTATCCTCCGTGACGATGTTCTGCTGGTTGCCGCCAAGCGCCACCTCGATGGCCGTCACGTAGTCCTGCGGGATCTCGACGAGCTCGGCCACGGCGCCATTCACGCCCTTATGCCATGGCTCCCTGGCGCGCAGCACGGCCTTCGGGCCCTTGCCGAAGCCTTCGTATTCCTCCTGCATGTGCTTCAGGAAATCGACTTTTTCCCGGGCCGTCGCGAGCTTCTGCCGCAGGTCCGCTAGTGCATCGCGGCGCCTGGCGAGCGCTTCCTGTGCATCCTGCTGCTCATGGCGCGCCTGCTGCTGTGCCCGGACGGCCTGCTGCAGTTCTTCGTTTGCCTGCTGCTGACGCACGCCGAGCGTTTCCTGCCGGGCGCTCAGTGCCATCTGCTGGGCCTTTGCCTGCTTGAGGGCCTCCTGCCGCTCGGCCTGCCCGGTCTCGCCGTTCTCGATGTCGCGCTCGAGCACGGCGAGGGCCTGCGTCTCTTTCGCGAGCTCCTGCTGGCAGGCTTCCTTGCGCGCGAGAGTCTTGGCCGTAGCTTCCTTGTACCTTTTCAGGAGTGCTCCGAGCTCGCCCTGCTGCGCCTTGCGCTCGCCGAGAGCCGCCTCGGCCGCCTTCAGGGCCTGCTCCTGGTCCGAAGCTTCGGCCGTCAGGCGGCCGATCTCACCGACTGAGGACGCGAGTGCCCGCGTGAGCTCTTCGCGCCGTTTGGCGAGGCGTTCCTTCGCGGCGCCGCTCTGCTCCTGACGTTCTTCGAGCGCCGCCATCTCGCGGTGCGCCGCCTCGAGCCGCTGGCGCAGCGTCTCGTTTTTCTCGGCACTTGCCTTCATCGCCTGCTCGAGGTCAAGGATCTCCTTGCCGATGGCCTCCTGCCGGGCTTCTGCCTGCTGGATGGCCGTCTTGGCCGCCACGGCCTCGTCGCGCGCCTTTTGGAGCTTCTGCTCATTTTCAGCCCGGTGCGCCGCCTCCTTCGCGTAACGGCGCGAGAGCTGCGTGAGCTGGCAGCGCTTGTAGTCAGCCGAGAGCTCGTTGTAGGCGCGCGTCTTTTCCGCATGGCGCGCCATGGGCTCGAGCTGGTTCTCGATTTCGTGGACGATATCCTGCACGCGCACGAGGTTGCCCTCCGTGTCCGTGAGCTTGCGCAGCGTCTCGCGCTTGCGGTTGCGATACTTCGTGATGCCCGCAGCCTCCTCGAAGTACGCGCGCCGCTCCTCGGGACGGCTGTTCAGGATATCCTCCATGCGGTTCTGCCCGATGATGCTCATGCCATCGTGGCCGATGCCCGTATCGGCGAAAAGCTCATAGATGTCCTTGAGGCGGCAGCGGCTCCTGTTGATGAAGTACTCGCTCTCGCCGCTGCGGTAGAGCCGGCGCGTCACGACGACCTCGCGGAAATCCACCGGCAGGGTGCCGTCGTTGTCAAAGACGAGCGAGACTTCCGCGATGTTGAGCGGCCGCCTGGAAGCCGAGCCCGCGAAGATGATGTCCTCCGACTTCGTGCCGCGCAGATTGCGGATATTCTGCTCGCCGAGCACCCAGCGGATGGCGTCGGTGATGTTGCTCTTGCCGCTGCCGTTTGGGCCGACAATGGCCGTAATCCCCTGGTCAAATTCAATGGAAATCTTATCGGCAAAGGACTTGAATCCATATGCCTCAAGACGTTTCAACTGCAATCCTTCTACACCTGCCTGTCTGCTTCTCGCTGCTTCTTGCTTCCTGCCCGGCAGCCCTTACGCATGAGCCGCCTGCACGTACGGGTTCTCGCGGTACGATTCCATGAAGTCGCGGAACCGCTTGTCGATGATGGAAAAGACCTTGTGGCCGCTCCAGTACAGGGACACGCGAGCATGGATCGGCGGATTCAGCGGCTTGCGCAGGAAATTCACATCGCTGCGCGTGACGAAGTCCGGCAGGATCGAGACGCCCATGTTGTTCGCGACGAGCTGCTTGATGGTCTTGAGCTGCGACGTGCAGAGCACGACATCCGGCGTGAAGCCCGCCTGACTGCAGCGCGCCGTCACCTCGCGGTTCTGATACGTGCGAGGCTGCTGCAGGATGAAATGCTCCTCGCGCAGCTCGTGGAAGTCCACCGTATCGCAGGCGGCCAGCCGGTGATGCGGGTGCAGGCAGAGACTCATGTTGTCCTCGAGGATCAGGAGCTCGTTCGTGCCGCGCTCCTCCTCGCCGCCGAGCACGATGCCGAAGTCGAGTTCCCCGAGCTCCGCACGCTCGCGAATCTCGTCGGAATCGCTGTACTCCTGCACGTCGAGATTGATGTCGGGGAACGCCTGATGGAATTTCGTGAAGAAATCCGGGAAAAGATACGCCTCGACCATCGGCGGTACGCCAAAATGCACCGTCCCGCGGGTATCGGTGCGAAAGCGCAGCATATCCTGTTTGGCCGCCTCGGCATCCTGCATGATGCGCTGGGCGTGGATGAGAAAGGCCCGGCCCTCCGCCGTCAGCGTCACGTGCTTCTGGCTCCTGTCGATGAGCGTGAGCCCGAGCTCCGCTTCAAGCGCCTTGATGGCCTTCGTGACCGAGGGCTGCGAGACATGCAGGACTTCCGCCGTGCGCGTAAAATTCTCCAGCTCACTGATGGTACAAAAATATTCCAGTTGTCTAAACTCCATCGAGCGTTACCTCCATACAGTTTCATTGCATCATTCGTTCTAATTCCGTGCGGGGTCCCCTCTCTGTGTGGCGGGGGACTCTCCACTGCCGCATGTTTGCGTTGCCTGGACAGAAGGCCCGTGCAGCGAAATCATGCCACTATCCCTAGTTTACCATAACCCTAGGTTATAATCCATAAAAAAGCATCATGTATACACGATTTTCTATAAAAAAATATCAATAATAACAGATTACATCAAAAATTTCCGTGGACAACGCAGAAATCCCAAGGGAATGCATGGCAAAAACGTATTATTTCTGATAAAATAGGGCGTATATTGCCCGGCCGCGCCGTCCTGCCGCTGCTGCCGGGCCGTCCGTTTCACGCTGTATCGCTATGGAGAAAGAAGGTTCCTCATTTGGCTTCCACGGAATACATTACACTTGGCTTTGTGCTCATCCTGAGCCTCATCGGCCACAACATGACGGTTGTCTACGCGACGGCCATCGTGCTCATCCTCAAGGTGCTCGGCCTGACCACGATGCTGGAGGCCCTCGGCACGCAGGGCCTCAACTGGGGCATCATCATCCTGACGGCCGCCATCCTCGTGCCGATTGCCAACGGCACGGTCACACTGCAGACGATGATCGATTCGTTCAAGTCGCCGCTCGGCATCACCGCCGTCATCGCCGGCGTGCTCGCGGCTGTCGCGGGCGGCGGCGGGCTGACCCTCCTCAAAAGCACGCCCGATGTCGTCTCGGCCCTCATCATCGGCACGATGGCCGGCGTCTTCTTCTTCAAGGGCATCGCCGTTGGTCCGCTGATCGCCGGTGGCCTGACGTATTTCGTCATGTCCCTTGCGACGCGCTTCCACTGGTTCTGAAATCAAAATAAAAAACCGGTACAGGACAGTCGTAATGTCTTGTACCGGTTTTTTGCGTGCTGCAGACGCTCAGTTTTTGATGACAGCGAGGACTTCAGCAGCCGTCAGGTTGTTTTCTTCCATATACGTCGTCAGTTCCTGATAATCCTCTTTGGCTTTCTTTTCCTTTACTTCGGCCAGCTGTGCCTTGAGCTTTTTGACCTCATCCTGTTTCTTCGCGATTTTCTCTTCAAGAGCCTGGATCTTGCTGTCGTAATCTGCTTTTCTCGCCATAATCGATTCCTACTTTCTTTGAAATAAAATAAAACATGAAAATGAATGATTCGATGCCCCGACGTTCCATCGTTTTCATCGTTTTTTTACATTCTCGCTTTTCTGGAAAAATCCTGCTGATTCCCGAAAAAAGTTACTTATAAAACGCAAATCTGGACGAAACGGCTGCGGGCAGCAGCAGGGCGTGGATCAATGTGAAATGTGCGGGCAGACGGTCCCGGCACCATTCGATATCGTAACCGAATAAATCCTTCGTGATGGCCGTCAAATCAAAGCCGAAGGCATCGAGCGAATAACGCATGACGTCAGGCTTGCGGCAGGACTCGCCCTTGGCGCGGGCACAGCGGCAGCAGCGGTTGCAGCCACCCGAGGAAAGGCTGCGGCTTTGCGGGAACCTGGCCTCGAGTTCGCGCAAATAATCCTCAAGGCGTTTCTTCACGCGAATGACGATTTCATAGCCGGTTTTCTTGACGAGTTCCGGCGTATCGGCGCGCTCGATTACCGCCGGATCGAGCGTAATGCGCGCACAGAACACGAGGATTTTCTCATATGGCCGGAAGTATTCCCCGGTATCAAAAGGAAGCGGCGGACAGCTCCAGACGGTGCCGTAATTCGAGCATTCGCGGCAATATGGCAGGAAGCGTTCGCGGTCCTGATACAGCCGGCAGAACGCGGCAAAATCCATCTTTTTTGTCGTGATCTCGACCGTATCCGCTTCGAATTGGAACGGTATATCCAGCTTCATGAAAATCCCCTCTCTCCTGAAAATATGGCAAAATGGGAAACACGATTCCAGCGAATCCGTCCCCCATTTTCCCTGATGATTTATTCGACTTTAACCTGCAGCCAGAGCTTCGTGTAGAGTTTGTCGAGTGCTTCGCCGAGGTACTGATACGTTTCCTGCCCCTGATAAACCGACGGCTCAGGAAACGCGATTTCAATCTCATCCTCGTCCATATCATCTTCGACAAGTTCCCGGACGCCCGTGTTCGGCGTGGAGTAGCCGAGTGACTCGAAATTCTTCGCGGCGATGTCCGGGCGGCAGAGGAAGTCGATGAACTTGTGGGCATTCTCGACGTGCTTGGCCTGCTTCGGGATGACCCAGCCGTCCATCCAGAGATTCGTGCCTTCCTTCGGCGCCGGGCAGAACGCGAGGTCCGGGTTGGCCTTCAGCAGATTGATGGCCTCGCCCGAGTAAATGACGCCGAGCGCGGCTTCCCCGGATGCCAGTTTATCGCGGATGTCGTCGACGCCGTAGGCCTGTACGAGCGGCTTCTGCGCGATGAGCATATCGCGCGCCTGCTCAAGTTCCTGCACGTTCTTCGTGTTCATCGAATCGCCCATGAGGCGCAGCGGGATCATGAAGGCATCGCGCGCCGAATCCTGCATGAGAATCTCGTCCTTGTAGCGGGGATCAAAGAGGACCGACCAGCTGTCGACATCGCCCGCCACGAGCTTCTTGTTGTACATGAGGCCGACCGTGCCCCAGCAGTACGGGATGGAATAGCGGTTGCCGGGGTCATACGACTCGGCCTGCCGGAGGAAATCCTTACCGATATATTTCTTCGCATTCGGCAGCTGATCGTAGTCGAGCGGCTGCAGAAGATCGTTCTCGGCCATCTTCTGGATCATGTAGTCCGACGGGCAGATGAGGTCGTAATTCGTGGCCCCTTCCTTGACGCGCGGATACATGCTCTCGTTCGTGTCGAATTCGTCGAGCACGACATGGATGCCCGTCTCCTCCTCGAACTGCGTGATGACCTCGGGATCGAGATAATCGCCCCAGCTGTAGATGTAGAGGGCATCATCGCCGCCCTCCTCGTCTTCGGCCAGGCTGTCGCAGCCCGCCGTGGAAAAGACGAGCAGAAGTCCGAGGAGCAGCATGAGCAGCGGGAAACGCCTGTATTTCTTCATATCACTCCCACTCCTTTCCCGGGCGGCGCTTCAGGAGGCGCCAGTTGACCATGAGCAGCGCGACGAACGCGATGACGCCGAGGAAGAACAGAGTCGAGAGCGCGTACATCTCCGGATGAATACCGAGCTTGAGCTGGGAGTAGATGGCCGTCGTCAGCGTATCGATGCCCGCGCCCTTCGTGAAGTACGTCACGATGAAATCATCGGCCGACATCGCGAAGGACAGCAGGAATGCCGCCGCGATGCCGGGCCAGAGCTCGGGCAGTATGACCTTGCGGAAGGCCTGGAAGGGCGTCGCGCCGAGGTCGAGCGCCGCCTCGTAGCAGACGGAGTCGAGCCCGATGACCTGCGGCAGGATGCAGAGCATCGCGTACGGCAGATTGATGACGATGTGTGCCATGAGGATCGTGTCGTAGCCGAGGCGCAGCCCGAGGCCGAGGAAGAGCAGCATGAGCGCGATGCCCGTGACGATATCGGCATTGAGGAGCGGCACATTCGCGAGCCCGCGGAAGAAGAGCTGGCTCCTCTTCGAGAAATTGCGGATGGCGAGCGCCGTTATGAGGCCCAGCAGCGTCGCGAAGAACGCCGCCGTCAGGCCGATCGTCAGCGTGTTGAAGAAGGCCTCGATGATATCCTCACTCGTGAAGAGCTTCTCGTACCACTGCAGCGTGAAGCCCGTCCAGTGGCCGCGGTAGCGGCTCGCATTGAACGACTGCGCAAAGAGCACGAGGATCGGTGCGTAGAGGAAGACGACGATGGCGCCGAGGTAGAGTTTCTTGAGTTTTGCCATCACGACTTCACCTCCTGCACGGCATCCTTTTTCGTCTCGCAGCCCGAAGCGGCCTCGAGCACGATGTTGAGGATGATGAAGACCATGAGGATCATCGAGAGCGCACTGCCGAGCTGCCAGTCATAGGCCGCCGTGAACTCCTGCTCGATGATGTTGCCGATCAGGAGGATCTTGTTGCCGCCGAGCAGCGCGCTGATGACGAAGGTCGTGAGCGCCGGGATGAAGACCATCGTGCAGCCGCTGATGACGCCGGGAAGCGACAGCGGGAAGACGATGCGGCGGAACGTCTGGATGTGGCCGGCGCCGAGATCATGCGCCGCCTCGATGATGCTCTTGTCGATGTGCGAGAGCGCGACGTAGAGCGGCAGCACCATGTACGGCAGGAAATTGTAGACCATGCCGATGACGATGGCCAGCGGCGTATTGATCAGCGTGACCTCCGGCAGCGAGAGCGCGTGCAGGATCATGTTGATGATGCCGTTCTTCTCGAGGATGGTCTGCCAGGCCATCGTCGTCAGGAGCGAATTCATCCAGAGCGGCAGCAGGAACAGCAGGAAGATCAGCACCATGCGGCCGCGCTTGATGGAAAGCAGGATCATGCAGAGCGGATACGCGAGCACGAGGCAGATGACGGTGCTGATGAGCGCGAGCTCCACCGAGAGGCCCAGCGCCTGGAGGTATTCGATCTGCACGGCCTCCCGGAGGTTCGCGAGCGTGAAGGCTCCCTCCGCATCCGTCAGGCCGTGATAGAAGACGAAGAAGAGCGGCAGCACGATGAAGATTGCCGCCCAGATTGAGAACGGTGCGGCAAACAGGCGTGCCATCGTCTTGCTGTTATGCATCATGCGCCGCCTCCTCATCTTCCGAGGCGGGCTTCGCCATGATCTGGATGTTCGCGGGCGCCAGGCGGATGCCGACCTCCTTGCCCTGCTCATGGCCCGTAATCGTCTGCACGAGCCACGAGAAGCCGCCGGCCTCGATGGTGATGTCGTAGACCGTGCCCTTGAAGACGACGGATCGGATGACGCCGCGGTACTGTCCGTCCTCCGGCGCGCAGATCTGGATGTCCTCGGGGCGGATCTGCACATCGACAGGCACATTTTCGCCGAAGCCCGTGTTGATGCACGGGATATCCTTGCCGAGGAGATGCACGAGCTTGTCGCGCACCATGATGCCGTCGATGATGTTGCTGTCGCCGATGAAGTCCGCGACAAAGGCGTTCTCCGGCTCGTTGTAGACACTCTCCGGCGTGCCGATCTGCTGGATCCAGCCCTGATTCATGACGACGACCGTGTCCGACATCGAGAGGGCTTCCTCCTGGTCGTGCGTGACGAAGATGAACGTGATGCCGAGCTCGCGCTTGATCTTGACGAGCTCGCGCTGCATGCTCTGGCGCAGCTTGAGGTCGAGCGCCGAGAGCGGCTCGTCGAGGAGCAGGACCTTCGGCTCGTTGACGACGGCGCGCGCAATCGCGATGCGCTGCTGCTGGCCGCCCGAGAGCGCCGTGACATCGGCCTGTTCATAACCGTCGAGATTCACGAGCTTCAGCGCGTACTTGATCTTGTCGCGGATATACGACGTTGACTTGCCCTTGATCCTGAGGCCAAACGCGATGTTTTCCGCCACATTCATGTTCGAGAACAGCGAATACTTCTGAAAGACCGTGTTGACCTGCCGCTTCTCCGGCGGCAGCTTCGTGATGTCCTGCCCGTCAAACAGGATGCGTCCCTTATCCGGCAGCTCAAACCCGCCAATGAGGCGCAGTGTCGTCGTCTTGCCGCAGCCCGACGGTCCCAGGAGCGTCAGGAATTCATTTTCGTGAATGGTCAGGTTCAGGTCCTCGAGAATCTGGCGGCTGCCATAAAATTTGTCAATATGCTCGAGTCTCAGCAGTTCTTTCTCCAATTGTCACCCTTCTCTTTGTCTTTAGTCGCAGAACATGAGTTCCGGTTTTTATATTTCCCGTTCCCATGCCTGCTGTCCTGTGATTTTCCTAAAAAATATACCCTCCTATTCTAACATAGAAGGGTCCTGCATTCAATTTACAGCGATACAATTGTTCAATTAAAATGCGGCCAGGAATCTTCTCACTTCATTCAGGAGAGGAATGGCCGCAACGGTAGTCACTTGGAATACTGATTCTGGATGTATTTTGCGACTACATCCTTGCTCATGTTGCCAAGTGTGCTCATATAGTAACTGCGTGACCAGATATGACCGCCCCAGAATTTATCACGCTTGATCTCGGGATGGTTTTTGAGGAACAGTCTGGCACTGCCGCCTTTGAGTGCCTTGACGATGTTTGTCGGCGTATACTTTGGCTTGAAGCTGATGAGCATGTGCACATGCTCTGGCATGACTTCCAGCTCTTCGACGGTCACATCGTTCAGCT
>NZ_QRQA01000013.1:92906-93180 GCF_003475755.1 Mitsuokella sp. AF33-22
GACTTCCAGCTCTTCGACGGCCACATCGTTCAGCTGCGCGATGCGCAGCAAGATGTCTTTCATCTCCTGCACGAGCTCCGATGTCGTGAAGGCTGGGTTCCGATACTTCGTCACCCAGATTAGATGAAAGTGGAAATTGTAGACGTATCCACGCTCATAGATTGCATCTGGGATGCGCTCTTTTCGTTTCATGTGTACCACACTCCTTCCTTTTTATTATAGCGATATATTGTTTGTTAGGCAATCTCATATGATGTATAATAGAAGTAGGAAG
>NZ_QRQA01000014.1:0-85648 GCF_003475755.1 Mitsuokella sp. AF33-22
ATTCCCTCAAGCTCGCGACTTCAGTCGCGGGTAGTTGACCATCCACACGAGAAAGGCAGAGTTCCTTCCGGCCGCAGAACATCCGACTTACGGAAGTCTCGACCTGTGCCTGATTCTCGATGGGAGTCTGAACAAAGCGAAAGAGGAAATCGAGAGCAGGGGCTATCCAGTTGAACTTGGCCCCGTGACACGGTATGGTGCACGCGACGAGATGAGGAGCGTTTATCTCAGAGACCCCGACGGGAATCTGGTCGAGCTGGCAGAATATCCAATTTGAAGCAGGTATTCCGCTGTTGCGTCAGTCCGACATATGCCCACAGGCACAAAAATCCCGGCGCATGAGCAGTACGCCGGGATTTTTGCTGTGTATTATATTGGGGAACCCCCAGTTCTTCTGGTTTGTGCTTGCCGCTTGACGTGGACCAGGACGATTTCGGGGGCGGGGCCCAGGCGGAAGAGCTGTCCCCAGGCGCCGTAGCCGCTGGAGACGATGGCCAGCAGGGAGCCGAAGAAGGCTGCTCCGTAGTCGAGCGCGAAGATGCGCCGGGTGACCATGCGGTTGGGCCAGAACTGGCCGGCGTGGGTATGGCCGGCGAAATAGAGGCTGGCGCCGCGGGAGGCGGCCTGTTCGATGCGCAGGGGTTCATGTTCCATGACGATGTGGAAGTCCTCTTCGTCAAGCTGCGGGAATTCCGCATGCGGGGCAATCATATAGTCTTCCATGCCCGTAAGTGTGACGCCGGCGGCCAGGCGTGCCGTCTGGCCGCGCAGGCAGCGGATGCCGTATGAAAACAAGCGATGCTGTTCTTTCCGGAGATCCAGCCCGTACGTGTCGTGGTTGCCGAAGACGGCGTAGACACCCCATGGGGCCTTGAGGCCATCGAAGCCGGCGAAACTCTTGTCCCAGAGCACGTATTCGAGGTTCCCGTCGATGAGGTCACCGCCGAGCAGTACGAGATCCGGCTGCAGGGCCATGAGATCGTCGCGCAGTTTGCGTGCAAACGGGGCACCGAGTACGGCGCCCAGATGGATGTCGCTCGCAAAGGCCACGGAGAAATCGCGTTCAATCGGCTTTGTCGTCGTCAGCTGCACGCTGTGCACGATGGGATGACGCGCGCGCCGGGCGCCGATGAAGAGCAGCATCAGGATGACCAAGAGCATGCCCCGTCCGTAGAAAACGGCGAAGACGCCATGCCACCAGGCAAGGGTGAGGCCGAAGGGGTGGAGCAGGCAGATGAGCCAGACGATAAACGCCGGCACCAGCAGTATCGTCGCGTAATAGCCGTAGACGAACCAATAACCGCCGATCCTGGCCAGGCATCGCGTCATAACGAGCGGCAGATGGCGGGCGAGGATGTTCGGTACCAGGTAGACAAAGGGCAGCACGAGCATCATCAGCAGCAGCCAGCCGGCAGGTATTGGCAGTGCCCAGCGCAGGAGCAGCCACTGGCCGAGTCCTGAGAGCTCGCCGAATCCCCAGAGAATCCAATAAAATTGATAACGGTGTTTCAAATCATCACCTCAGTTTATTTGCTGCATATTAGATAGAAGAAACCTCCAGAGATCACTTCTCCAGAGGTTTTCTTTTTTGATCTTACGGTATCACGTTTAGCATACTTTGTCTATGGTTTTTCTGATGGACGGATGGTCTGGCTCAAGACAGTGAGACGAGACGTTTTTCTTCTCCCTTGGATTCGCTCTGCCGGCGCTCGGTGAAGAGCTCGTCCTGCTCTTCATAGACGAGGACAGGGGCAAGCGCGAAGCCGTTGAAGCGTGTGGCCGATACCGTCGTATAGGCGCCCATGTCGCTCACGAGCACCTTGTCGCCAATCGCAAGCGTTGGAGCCTGGAAATCGCGGTAGAGCACGTCGATACCGTCACAGCTCGGACCGGCAAATATGGAGGGAACTTTTTTCCCGTGTCCGAAGCAGTGCAGGGGATACGTCCAGTGATCGAAGAGGATGCCCGAGAAAACGCCGTAGATGCCTTCGTCGAGGATGTACCAGGGCGTCTGTCCGCGCCGTTTCGTGCCGATGACTGAGGCGACAAGGTTCATGGCCGTGCCGCAGAGATAACGGCCCGGCTCCGTCCAGACCTGCGTATCCGGGAAGAGGCGGTCAAGCTGGCGGTTGATGGCTTCCATCATCGCGGCGAGGTTGACGGAGAGTCCGTCTGCCGCCGGGATGGGGAAACCGCCGCCGATATCAAGGTCGGTAAGATGCATATGGAGGGCTTCAGCCTCATCGAAAAGACGCCGGGCAACGAGCAGGGCTTCTTCGTAGGCTGCCGTCGAAAGGGACTGACTGCCCACATGAAAGCAGATGCCTGCTGCGTGGAGTCCGGCCCGCTCCGCCGCCTGCAGCAGAGGCAGAGCTTCATGCACGGGTGCGCCGAATTTCGTATTGAGGTCCACAAGTGCTTTCTGGTTGTGGACCTGGATGCGCACGAGTACGTCGGCACCGGGAACGAATTTTGCAAGTTTTGGGATTTCACTGGCATCGTCGAAGGTGAAGCGGCGGATGCCGAGGCGCGCGGCTGTCTCAAGCCCGCGGCGGTCGCGCACGGGGTTCGCGTAAATCATGCGGTCGCCCGTGATGCCGGCGGCTTCGAGCATCTCCATCTCGCCGGCCGAGGCCACATCGAAGTGCGAGCCGAGAGCGGCCAGACGCTTCAGGATGCCGTCGTGCGGATTGGCCTTGACGGCGTAGCAGGTCTTGGCCCTCGGCAGATGCCTGGAGAGTAAGTGGTAATTCTCCTCGACCTTGTCGAGGGAGAGCACCATGAATGGTGTCGGCTGCTTCCTGGCCAATTCGTTCATTTCGTTTTCGTTGAGGATAAAGCTTCTCATAACACAACCCTTCCTGTAGATGAATCTAAAAAAATCTTCTCGTCATAGGCGAAACGGAGCAAACCCCTGCGGCTTGCTCCGTTGCAATTCCTAAAGACAACGTCAGTATAAAACTTTTTACCTGTTTTTTCAATAGGGACAGGATGTTTTTTGAAGTATACATCATATACAGGAAGCAGGAATTTTTATACAACAGGTGTTTTGTATGAAAAAAGAAGACGCCACATCGTGACGTCCTCTTCCGGGATATGTGTATGTCTTTGGATGATTGGTATCCTGTGTTGGATTATTTGCCGAAGTAACGGTCAAACAGGCCCTTGAATGCGCGGCCATGACGAGCTTCGTCCTTTGCCATCTCATGAACCGTGTCATGAACAGCATCGAGGCCAAGCTGTTTTGCGAGCGTTGCGAGCTCTTTCTTGCCAGCGCAAGCGCCGTGCTCTGCATCGATACGCATCGTGAGGTTCTTCTTCGTGCTGTCCGTGAGGACTTCGCCGAGGAGCTCTGCGAACTTGGAAGCATGCTCAGCCTCTTCGAATGCATAGCGCTTGTAAGCCTCAGCAATCTCCGGATAGCCTTCGCGGTCTGCCTGACGGCTCATAGCGAGGTACATGCCGACTTCGGAGCACTCGCCCGTGAAGTTCTGGCGGAGACCCTCGATGATGCGCGGATCAACGTCCTTGGCAACGCCGACGCGATGCTCATCCGCGAACGTCAGCTCACCGCTCTGCTCCACGAACTTGGAAGCCGGTGCATGGCAGATCGGGCACTCAGCCGGAGCTGCTTCGCCTTCATAAACATAACCGCAAACCGTGCAAACAAACTTTTTCATAGTCAAAAACCTCCTAAAATATAGATACACACATGATTACTAGTTAATGGGTACCAGATTCTTTTTTGTTCATCTGGTGTTGCTCACTTGCTATGCTTTGATTATACGGCATAGCGGAGGAAATAGAAATACCGGTATAATGTGATTTAAGAAGATTATATGTAAAATACTCCATTATTCTCTTTAAATCTACACGATACACATTTTATCAAATAAATTATTAACGGATAATAATTATCTAATTTAGAGAGAACGGCAATTGGGACTAGGCTACTTTCCTGTGTCGTGATATAATGATAAATTAGATTCGAATGATTTTTATCATTGAGGTGTTTCGTTCTTTAATAAATAGGAGAGATTATAAGCGACATGTTTACCTGTACTACGAATTCTCCCGAGGAGACTGCCCATTTGGCCGAGCTGGTCGGACAGAAAATCAGGGAGGGGACCGTGCTGGGACTTGAAGGCGACCTTGGCGCCGGCAAGACACTCTTTGTCCAGAGCCTTGCGCATACGCTGGGGGTTGAGGGCGAGGTGACAAGCCCGACGTTCAATCTCATGAATGTATATGAAGGGATTTGCCCCATCTACCATTTCGACCTCTACCGTCTGGAGACGGAGGATGAGCTGGAAGACATCGGTTTCTACGAATATACAGAAGATCCTGAGGGCATCGTGGTCATCGAATGGCCCGATAAATTCCCGCAGTGCATGCCGGAGGATTACGTCGAGGTGCGCATCGAGCGCATGGGGACGGAAAGCACAAAGCGCCGCTTCACGTTCGCCAGCGTGGGAGAGCGCAATCAGGAGTTCATAAAGGAGTTGGAGTCATTTGTCTATCTTAGCCATTGATACGGCGACGCAGGTGTCGAGTGTGGCGGTTGCTTCGGCTGATAAACTGTCGGCCGAACTCACGATGCAGGCACGCCTGACGCATTCCGAGACACTGATGCCGCATATCGAGCAGGTGCTCAGGATGGCCTCGGTCAAGAAGGAAGAGCTCGAGGGCCTGGCTGTCAGCATCGGTCCGGGCTCGTTCACGGGGCTGCGCATCGGCTTGGCAGCGGCCAAGGCCATGGCGTATGCACTCGATCTGCCGATTGTCGGCGTTTCAACTCTCAAGGCACTGGCGTACCATTATCCGGTGCCGGGCGTGCGCATCGTCAGCCTGCTCGATGCTCAGAAGGGCAATGCCTATGTTGAAAGTTACGAATGGGAGAAGGGCGAGCTCGTCACGAAGCAGGACGTCACGGTCCTGCCGGTCAAGGAGATCGTTGCGGCCTGCGGCGAGACGGGAAAACCGACGGTGCTGCTCGGCGACGTGGCGGCCCGCCGCATCCGCGGGCGTATGGAGCTGCCAGCCGGTGTAACCGTTGCGCCGCCGTACCTTGTCATGCCGCGCGCTGCCTGCGTGGCGGCGCTGGGACTGGCGGAGCTTGCCGCCGGCCGCCGCGACAACATCATGGATATGGAGCCCATGTACATCCGCCGCAGTGAGGCGGAGGTCCTCTGGGAGAAGCGTCATCCAGAGGCGGCGAAATGAGTGCGCCGCTTGACTTGCATTTCCGTGAGATGGTGCCGGATGATGCCGATGCCGTGGAGCTTGTCGAGAAGGCCTGCTTTGCCATCCCGTGGTCGCGTGAATCGTTCTGGCGAGAAGCGGCCAATGAGAACACGAGCTATACGCTGGCGCTTGACGGAACCCGCGTCATCGGCTATGCGGGCTGCTGGATCTCGTTTGAGGAGGCCCAGATTACGAATGTGGCCATCCTGCCCGCGTACCGCGGACAGGGGGTGGGCACGCGGCTCATGGCGGCTGTCATCGAGGCGGTCAAGGCGCGCGGTGTTACGGCCATGACGCTCGAGGTGCGCCCGTCGAATGCGCCGGCCCGTGCGCTCTATGCCAGGTATGGCTTTGAGGAGGCCGGCGTGCGGCGCGGCTATTATCATGACAACGGCGAGGATGCCATCATCATGTGGAACACGAAATTGTGATCGCTGTTCTGGCTGAGTGCAGCGATGAGGAGAGATTATTTTGGAAAAGGAAATCCTGACTTTAGGGATCGAGTCGAGCTGCGATGAGACGTCGGCAGCCGTGCTGCGCGGCGGGCGGACCATCCTGTCGAATATCATCTCGACCCAGATTCCCATTCATCAGAAATTTGGCGGCGTCGTGCCGGAAATTGCTTCGCGCAAGCACATCGTCAACATCATGCCGGTCATCGATGAGGCCATCCGGCAGGCGGGCGTGACACTGCGGGATATCGACCAGGTGGCCGTGACGTATGGCCCGGGGCTTGTCGGTGCGCTGCTCGTCGGTGTTTCGGCGGCGAAGTCCCTGGCCTTCGCCCTCGACAAGCCGCTCATCGGCGTCAATCATCTGGAAGGCCATATCTTCGCGAATTTCCTGTCCTCGCCGGAACTCGAGCCGCCGTTCATGGCACTCGTCGTTTCGGGCGGTCATACGGCGCTCGTCGATGTCCGTGACTACAACCGCTTCCATCTGATGGGGCAGACGCGCGACGATGCGGCCGGCGAGGCCTTTGACAAGATTGCCCGCGTCATGGGGCTGCCGTATCCGGGCGGCCCGCGCATCGATGCCCTGGCCAAGGACGGCGATCCGCTGGCCATCGATTTCCCGCGGGCTCTCGAGGAGAAGGGAAATTATGAATTCAGCTTCAGCGGCCTCAAGTCGGCCGTGCTCAACTACATCAACAGTGAGAAGATGAAGGGGCATGAGCTGCGCAAGGCGGATATCGCTGCGTCCTTCCAGCACTCAGTCGTTGAGGTGCTCGTCGGCAAGGCTTTTGCTGCCGTGAAAGAGGCGGGCCGCGATACGCTCGTGCTGGCCGGCGGCGTAGCGGCCAACAGCGGTCTTGAGGCAAGGCTGCGCGAGCGCGCAGCTGCCACGGGCGTGAAATTCCACTACCCGAGCCGCGTCCTCTGCACGGACAATGCGGCGATGATTGCCTGCCGCGGCTACTATCAGGCAAAGAACGGGGAGTTCAGCGATTTGTATCTCAATGCCGTTCCGGGGCTGGGATTGGAAGAAAAATAAATACAGGATGATGGATAAGGTTGCTGGTATCAAGGAAATACTTGATACAGCAACCACTTTTTTTATAAAATTAACATTTTGTTGTTACAAAATTAAACGTTTTCTGCTATACTATAGGACAAATGTTTATGGAATGAAGGGGCGTGTAACATGGAAGATATTGCTTTACTGTGCCGGCGGTATACTATGCTTTCGGTTATGCAGATCAGTCTTTTGATGCGCATGTCGGTGGTTTTTCCGTTTGTGGCCGATCTTGCCCACGGAGAACTCAAGGTCTATGTGCGCGCCAGACAGCAGGATTCGTTCCTGCTCATCGCGCAGGAGCGTCCGCATACCATCTATATGCCGGGCAAGCCGGAAGGCGTGGGCAGGATTGTGCGCTGCATCGAGGAACCCATGGTGGAGGATACCTTCCGCACCGGGCGGCCGGGCCGCGGCAAGCGCGAGTGGAATTACGGCTCGATGATCGACATGTACACGTTTGGCATACACGACGGCGACAAGGTCATCGGTGTGCTGAACTTTGAAGTCGATGCCGACAAGCTCTCGATTGACGGCTACCTGCATCTCCTGGAGGCAGCCGTCATGGTGCTCCAATATGCCAGACGCTCGCTCGACCCCGAGCAGTTTCATCCCATCACGGCGCGCGACGGCATCATCCTGACGGACGCGCACAGCCGCATTGTCTTTGCCGATGCGGCGGCCCAGCGCATCTACCGGGTGCTCGGTGTCGGCAGCCTGCGCGGCTGTCATCTCTTCGACCGGCAGCTCACGCAGCACGTCATGCGCGAGACGGTTGAGCGCGACCGGCCCTGGCAGAAGGAGATTACGGCGGGCGGACTCATCCTCATCCGACGCGAGATTGTCATCCAGGAAGGCGGCGCGACGAAGATGCGCATCGTCATCCTGTCCGATGTGACGGATACGCGGGCCAAGGACAAGGAAATCCGCATCAAGTCCGCCGTCATCCAGGAGATCCACCATCGCGTCAAGAACAATCTGCAGACGATTGCAAGCCTGCTGCGGCTGCAGGCCCGCCGCTCGAAGTCGGAGGACGTCAAGGCCGCGCTGCAGGAGAGCGTCAACCGCATCCTTTCGATTTCCGTCGTTCACGAGTACCTTTCCCAGCAGGGCAGTGAGGATATCGACGTGCAGGAGGTCATGGAGCATATCTTCGAGCTGGCGGCGCGCAACATGACCGACCGCCACTTCACGATCCATACGGAGTTCAAGGGGCCGCGGCTGATCCTGCCCTCGAAGTGTGCGAGCTCGGTGGCGCTCGTCTTGAATGAGCTCGTGCTCAATGCGATGGAACATGCATTCACGGGGCGCACGGAAGGGCTCATCGGCCTTGCTGTCGAGGAGGCGCCGGATCACTGGCAGCTCGACTTTTACGACGACGGCATCGGGCTGCCGGATGATTTTGCCAAGCGGCCGCGCAAGTCTCTGGGACTTTCCATCGTGCGCACGCTCGTGGAGGGGGACCTCGGCGGCACGTTCGTGCTGGAAAATGATGAAAAGGGCAGAGGACATGGCACACATGCCCGGCTTTACCTGCCGAAGGCGCAGCCGAACCCCACTGATGAATGACAGAACGATATAAATAAACAGATACTGATGAATGGACAGGAAGTGTGACAATGGCAAAGCAGGAGAAACTCAGATTCGTCATCGCAGATAATGAATCCATCATTCGCATGGACCTTCGGGAGATGCTGGAAGAGGCCGGTCATGAGGTTGTCGGTGAGGCCATCGACGGGCGCAAGGCCGTGGAACTCACACGTCAGCACCGCCCGGACCTCGTCATCATGGACATCAAGATGCCGCAGATGGACGGCATCACGGCGGCGGGCAAGATCGCCGAGGAGAAGCTGGCACCCGTCCTGCTGCTGACGGCCTTCAGCCAGCCGGAAATCGTCGAGAAGGCCAAGGATTCTGGCGTGCTCGGCTACCTTGTCAAACCCGTGCAGGAAAACAACCTGTTCCCCGCCATCGAAATCGCGCTGTCGCGCTGGCAGGAGATGCAGGGACTCGAACAGGAACTCGCTGGTCTCAGGGACTCGCTGGCCATGCGCAAGACGCTCGACCGCGCCAAGGGCATCCTCATGGCGGCTCACCACCTGTCGGAGCCAGAAGCCTACCGACGCATCCAGCAGTATGCGATGATGAAGCGGCTGACTGTTAAGGAAGTGGCCGAGGCCATCGTCAAGGCGGCCGGTGGCAAAGTTTGACGGCTCTTGCACGCCTGTAAGCACAGCAATACTAAATAAGAAATCCGTTCTGGACATTTTGAACCCCTTGCCAAATAAGGACTTGACAGGGGTTCTTTAATTTTGTCCAAAACGAATTCGGACGAAACGAAATGTCTTTTGATTGTTTCCGGGCGGGGTATCCGCTATAATAAAAGTAACTTAAGTTGAAGGAACCCAAAAGGCTTCCCAGTGTACATAGGAGGCTGCAACATGAAGACAAGTGCTCGCACCATCGCCATCATCCAGTGCCTGCTGGCAGGCGGCGATACGGTGACAGCCGGAACGATTGCCAAAGAGCTCGGCGTCAGCAGCAAGACGATTTCGCGCGAGCTCCCGAAAGTGGAGATGATGCTCAAGGCATATGGCCTGGAACTCGTGCGCAAGACGGGGGCGGGGCTCAGGATTGCAGGTAATGACGCTCAGCTTGAAGAGCTTCGTCAGAATGCCATGCAGACGGAGTTTTCCGCCTACACGCCGCAGCAGCGGCAGATCATCCTGGCCGGTCAGCTCCTGCGGACGACGGAGCCCATCAAGCTCTTCGCGCTCGCGAATATGCTGCGCGTGACGGACGGCACCGTCAGCCATGATCTCGACAAGCTCGAGTCATGGTTTCAGGAACGCCACCTGCTGCTCGTCAGGCGCCCGGGACTCGGGGCCTACGTCAAGGGCAGCGAACAGGATATCCGCCGTGCACTCGTCGAACTCATCTATGCGAATCTCAATGAGGAACAGCTGTTGTGCCTTGTGCACGATCAGCTGCAGGGCGGTGAGAAGGGAAGCGCGGCCGACCAGTATCTGCTGAATCTCGTGGATGAACACATCGTTCACGAATTGGAAACGATGGTTCACGAGATGGAAAGTGGCCTGCCGCATCACCTTTCCGACACGGCGTTCATCGGCCTCGTCGTTCATCTGTCGCTCGCTGTTCAGCGCATGCGCAAGCAGGAAGACATCCACATCGATGCCGAAACGCTTGCCGCCCTGCGCGGACGGCGGGAATACCAGGTGGCGACGGAGCTCTCCCGGCGCATGGCCCTGCGGTTTGACA
The DNA here is from genome assembly GCF_003475755.1 of Mitsuokella sp. AF33-22. Lineage (NCBI taxonomy): Bacteria > Bacillati > Bacillota > Negativicutes > Selenomonadales > Selenomonadaceae > Mitsuokella > Mitsuokella sp. AF33-22. The sequence goes on from NZ_QRQA01000014.1 coordinate 10,039, forward strand.
TCACGGTCCCCGAAGATGAGATCGGCTACATCACGATGCATCTCCTGGGGGCGCGGAGCCTTTACCGCACGGACGACGACCACATGACTTCGGTGGTCGACAATTTTCATCTCGTGCGCATGGCGCGCTCCATCATGAAGCGCGCAGAGCAGGAGACGGGCAGCAGGCTTCTTGGCAACAAGGAACTGCTGCTGGGGCTCGTCAATCATCTGGGTCCGTCCATCAGCCGTCTGCGCATGCACATGGATATCCGGAATCCGCTGTTGAAGGAGATGCGCACGACGTATCCACAGTACATGGAGCTCGCACGCAAATCCGTCGAGCCGCTCGAAGAGGAACTCGGAGAGAAGCTGCCGGATGCGGAAATTGCCTACATTGCAATGCATCTCGGCGCGGCTCTCACGGAACATCACGCCGTGACGCCGCAGCGCCTGCGCGTCATCGTGGCCTGCCAGACCGGCATGGGCACGAGCCGCATGCTGGCGAGCGGCCTCAAGCAGTCATACGACGAGCTTGAGATTGTCGACCTCGTCTCTGCGCTGCAGATCAATGCGGAATACGCCAGGAGCCATCACGCAGACTTCGTCATCTCGACGGTGCCGATCCCGTGGTCGCCGTTGCCGGTCGTCGTCACGACGCCGCTGCTCGACAAGGCGGACAAGCGCCGCATCGATGAAGAAATCCTGCATCAGCAGAAGAAGGCCGTCCGCCTGCGCGAGGCACTGCCGCAGAAGAAAGCCGTGCCGTTCCCCGAGGCCTTGCGCCAGATGGCTGCCTACACAAAGGCTATCCAGGAACTCCTGCAGAATTTCTTCAGTCGGGCGATTGAGGAAAAGATGCCGGCCATCCAGGATATCTGCCGCGCTGCCGCCTGTGCGGCCAGTGAGGAGCCCGAGGCCCGGGCAGGCATCGCTTCGGCGCTGCTCGCCCGCGAGGCGGAGGGCGAGACCATCCTGCGCGGCAACGCCATGGTCCTGCTGCACGCACGCACGCACTTTGCACCGTCGCTGCTCTTCGGCATCCTGCATCTGCGGGTGCCGGTGCAGTACCCGGCGAAGGACGGTGAGCTCGTCCGCACGGCCATCGTCATGCTGGGTCCTGAGGACAGCAGCCGCGAGGCGCTTGAAACCATCGGTGCCGTATCCGCGGCACTGCTCGAACGCTGGGGACTCATCGAAATCCTCAACGAGGGCAATCCCCACGATATCTACCAGGAGCTCGAAACCATCTTCAAGGACTTTTATCAAAAGAAATACCAGGAGCTCCTCGGCACTCAGAATGCTTAGGTTTTATATTTTATATTTGATGTGTTGTCATAATAGGTACTTGTATGGAAGGAGATTCTTATGAGCAATCAAAACAAAGAAGGCGCTCAGGAAGCCATGCAGAAGTTTGGCCGCTTCCTCTCCGGCATGGTCCTGCCGAACATTGGCGCATTCATCGCATGGGGCCTCTTGACGGCCCTGTTCATTCCGACAGGCTGGTGTCCGAACGAATACCTCGCACAGGTCGGTGCGCCGATGAGCAAATGGCTCATCCCGCTGCTGCTCGGCTATAGCGGCGGTGCTGCCATCTACGGCCATCGCGGCGGTGTCCTCGGTGCCATCGCGACGTCCGGCGTCATCGCTGGTTCCGACATCCCGATGTTCCTCGGCGCCATGATCATGGGTCCGCTCGGCGGCTGGGTCATCAAGAAGTTCGATAAGGCCATCGAAGACCATATTCCGACGGGCTTCGAGATGCTCATCAACAACTTCTCGGCCGGCATCATCGGCGGTATCCTCGCCATCCTGGCCTTTGCGGCCATCGGCCCGGTTGTCCTCGCAGCCAACGCAGTCCTGCGTGCCGGTGTCGAAGGCATCGTCGCTATGGGCCTCTTGCCGCTCGCTTCCATCATCATCGAGCCGGCAAAGGTCCTCTTCCTCAACAACGCCATCAACCACGGCGTCCTTTCCCCGCTGGGCATCCAGCAGGCTGAGCAGTACGGCAAATCGATGTTCTTCCTGCTCGAGGCAAACCCGGGCCCTGGCTTCGGTGTCCTGCTCGCTTACTGGTTCTTCGGCAAAGGCATGGCCAAGGAGTCCACGCCTGGTGCCATGATCATTCATGTACTCGGTGGTATTCACGAAATCTATTTCCCGTACATCCTCATGAAGCCGATCCTCGTTCTCGCCGTCATCGCCGGCGGCATGAGCGGCGTCTTCACGCTGAACCTCCTGGGCGGCGGCCTCATTGCTCCGGCTTCCCCGGGCTCCATTCTCGCCGTGCTCGCCATGACGCCGAAAGGCGCGTTCCTCGCGAACATCGCGGATTTCCTCGTCGCCACTGCTGTTTCCTGTGCCGTTGCTTCCATCTTCATCAAGGGTTCGCACGATGATGGCAACGATGAATCCCTCGAAGCTGCCCGCGAATCCATGGTCGAGATGAAGAATCGCGGCAAGGATCTGCCAGCTGACGAAAAGAAGGTCTCCGGTGCAGAACTCAAACGCATCGTCTATGCCTGCGACGCCGGCATGGGCTCCTCGGCTCTCGGCGCTGCTGCCCTGCGCAAGAAGCTCAAGAAAGACGGTTACACGGATATCTCGGTCACGAACTGCGCCATCGGCAACATCCCGAAGGATGCCCAGCTCGTCGTTTCCCATGAGAAGCTCGCGGAGCGCGCGCTCGAAGACAGCCCGCAGGCCGAGCACATCTGGGTCAAGGATTTCACGCAGAACAACGTCTATGATATCGTATCGGCCCGCCTCAAGGGTGAAGGCGTCGCGAAGAGCGATGCGCCGGCTGCAGAGGAAACGCTCAAGGAAGGCATCCTGACGAAAGAAAACGTCAAGGTCGGCCTCAAGAGCGTATCCAAGGAAGAAGCCATCAAGACGGCTGGCGAGCTGCTCGTCAAGGGCGGCTATGTCGATACGCCGTACATCCAGGGCATGCTGAACCGCGAGAAGGATATCACGACCTACATCGGCAAGGGCATTGCCATCCCGCATGGCGAGAATGCCGTCAAGGACAGCGTCAAGAAGTCCGGCATCGTCGTCCTGCAGTATCCGGAAGGTGTTCAGTTCGGCGATGACAAAGCATACCTCATCATCGGCATTGCAGGCCGTGGCAATGACCATCTGGCCATCCTCGCCAACCTCGCCACGACGATGGATGAGTACAGCGATGAACAGCTGCATGAACTCTACACGACGAAGGACCCGAACGTCCTTTACAACGTATTCACGAAGGTTGATTGAGACATTCACGCAGGTTCCCGGCCGGCTCTTCCGGCCGGTGGCCCGTGTGAGATATAGGAGGACTCAGAATCATGAAACAGGCAATTCATTTTGGTGCAGGCAATATCGGCCGCGGTTTTATCGGTGAGCTGCTCGTCCAGTCCGGCTATGAAGTGACGTTTGTCGACGTCAATGAAGAGCTGGTTGAGACGATCAACGCCAAGAAAGCCTACAACATCCAGATCGTAGGCGATGAGCCGCAGACGATCCATGTCGAGCATGTCAAGGCCATCAACAGCAATACGAACCTTGAGGATCTGCTCGCAGCCATCGTGCATGCCGATATCGTCACGACGGCCATCGGACCGAACATCCTGAAGTTTATCGCACCGAATATTGCCAAGGGCCTTGAGCGTCGCGTCAAGGAGAATACGACGCCGCTCAATATCATCGCCTGCGAGAACATGGTCGGCGGTTCGACGGTGCTCAAGAATTTCGTCTACGAGCATCTCTCGGGCGAGGCCAAGCCGCTTGTCGACAAGTACATCGGCTTCCCGGATGCTGCCGTTGACCGCATCGTGCCGCTGCAGCACAACGAAGAGCCGCTGCTCGTACAGGTTGAGCCGTACTGTGAGTGGGACGTCAACCGCACGCAGGCCAAGGGCGAAGTTCCGGAAATCAAAGGCCTGACCTGGGTCGACAACCTGCAGGCTTACATCGAGCGCAAGCTCTTCACGGTCAATACGGGTCATGCTTCCATCGCTTATCTCGCGTACCAGAAGGGCATCAAGGACATCTACAGTGCCATGCAGGATCCGGAAATCGTCGCTTTTGTCCGCAAGGTCTGGGGTGAGACGGGCAGCATGCTCATCGAGAAATATGGTTTCGATCCGGCTGCCCATCAGAAATACATCGAGACGACGGAAAAACGCTTCGCAAACCCGCATCTTTCCGATGAGGTCACGCGCGTGGCCCGCGGCCCGAAACGCAAACTCGGTGCCAAGGACCGCCTCGTGAGCCCGGCCACGCAGCTCATCGCACAGGGCAAGACGCCGGCAGCGCTCGCAAAGGTCATCGCCGCCGCCTTGCACTTTGATTATGAGGGCGATAAGGAAGCCGTCGAGGTACAGGCTTATGTCAAGGAGCATGGCTATGAAGAGGCTCTGACGCACTTCACGGGCATCGAAAAAGGCAGCAAGCTCTACGACCTCGTAGAGGCAGAGCTCAAGGCTTACGAAAAGTAATATTTACATATTGACAAACTATGTTATTTCGTTTATGATAAATACATCGTTTGAAAAGAACTGACCAATGCATGGAGGTTCTAAGATCACAGGGATGAACTGTGGTCTTAGGACCTCCTTTTTTATGTCAGATGCTGGTCGCTTGATTTTCTTGGAAAGGGTGAGGGCAGTGGAGCAGATTTTCCTGCAGGCAGGACAGGCCGTGCAAGGTGTGCGCCATGAATACGGCAGGCTCGTGCGTCTGGCCGGCAGCATGCTGCGCATCGGAGCCATCGGCTTTGGCGGCGGCAATGCGCTGATTCCCGTCATTGAGGCGGAGGTCGTGCAGCGCGGGCGGCTTGTGTCGAAGCGCGACTACGAAGAAGACGTGATTGCAGCCTGCATCACGCCGGGCGCACTGCCCGTTGAGATCGCGGCCGGCATCGGTCAAAGGATCGGCGGTTTCCCGGGTATGCTGCTCGCCGCCTCGATGATGGCCCTGCCGGGCGCCCTGCTGACGGTACTGATCCTCTCGGTCCTGACCGGCGAGCAGGGAGCGGCCATCTCGGGTATCCGCTACGTATCGGTTGGCCTCGGCGCCTTCATCATCAGCCTGCTCGTGGCCTATGTTCTCAAATCGCTCGCAGCTGCCGAGCAGGCGGGCGGTGAGATTTTCCGCGCGATGTGCCTCGTTATGGCGGCGGTGTTCCTGCTCTCCTCGGAGAAGAATCTCTACGCATTGCTCGGTCTGCCAATCGCGCCCATCTTCAATCTGTCGGTGCTGTCGGTTCTGGGCCTGGCGTTCTTCCTGATTTCCTTCCTTGGCAGCGGCTTTTCGCGGGGCAGGGGGGTGACGGCTGGGCTTGTCACCATGCTCTATCTCCTGAGCGGCAGCCATATGGAGCTGTTTGCCTCACCCTTCCTGGAGCACCTTGCCATTTTCCTGATGGCGGTACTCGGTCTGCGGGGCCTGCTGCAGAGCTTTCGCGCCGGCGGCGAGAAAATTGACAGCCGGAAATTCTGGGCGGAGACGCTGCGGGAAATCGTGATCTGGCTTTTCTTCGCGGCCATGCTTTCCGTGCCGGCCCTGATGCTCGTGCCGGACAGCCTCACGTATCTCGGGCAAGGCTTTCTTTCCTCACTGCTTTCGTTTGGTGGCGGCGATGCCTATCTGACGATTGCCGATGGCATTTTCGTGCAGGGCGGCACGACGGAGGCGCCCGATTTTTACGGGCAGCTCGTGCCCGTGGCCAATGCGCTGCCGGGCTCCATTCTCTGCAAGATCCTGACGGGCATCGGGTATCTTGCGGGTATGCGCTGGAGCGGCATCATGGGCGGCTTTTTGCTGGCGCTGGCCGGCTTTGCCGTGAGCGTGGCAGCCTCGGGCCTGATCTTCGGCCTGGCCGCGCGTCTCTTGCGCACGTTCCACGATGTGCCCGTCTTCCGTCAGATCAGCCTCTGGGTGCGGCCCATCATCAGCGGCCTGCTCCTGAATGTGGCACTCTCGATGCTGCGCACGAATCTTGCGGCAGGCAGCAGCCTTTCCCTCTCTTCGGGACTCGTGCTGCTCTTTACCCTCGTTCTTGCTGCGATTTGCCTCTATGCCATCCATTACCGCCGCTCGTCGCTGGCCCTGCCCATGGCTCTTGCCGCCGGCAGCGGCCTGGTACTGGCCCTGATTTGATTCAGGCCCTGCGAAAGCGGCAGGCATCGCAACAATGTGTTGAAACTGGATTTTAGGAGAGATGTTCATGGAACCTGTACAGATGGAGAGGCGGCGCCTTACGGCCGATGTCCTCATTATCGGCGGCGGTACGGCGGGCTGCTATGCGGCCATGCAGCTCGGCAGGAAGCCGGAGCTTGCCGTGCTCGTTGCCGAAAAGGCCAATATCGAGCGCAGCGGCTGCCTGGCTGCCGGCGTCAATGCCCTCAATGCCTATATATCGGGCGGTCATACGCCGGCGGATTACGTCGAGTATGCGCGTCGGGATGCGGAAGGCATCATCCGCGACGATCTCATGCTGACGCTGGCGGAAGATGTCAATGCGGTCACGGAGGATCTCGAGCGGCTGGGTCTCGTCATCCTGAAGGATGCGGAAGGCCGCTACGTGACGCGCGGCTGGCGCAACGTCAAGATCAACGGTGAGAACATCAAGCCGCTGCTTGCCGGGGAGGTGCGCAGGCAGAAAAATGTGACGGTCCTCAACCATGTGAATATCACGGACCTCAAGGTCCAGCAGGACACGGCGGGAAAGCGCCGCGTCACGGGGGCCTGGGGCTTTTCCGTGCGGGAGCCCGTGGCCTATGAGATCACGGCACGCGCCGTGCTCGTGGCGACGGGCGGTGCCGCCGGGCTTTACCGGCCGAACAATCCGGGCTTCTCACGCCACAAGATGTGGTATCCGCCGTTCAACACCGGTGCGGGCTTTGCGATGGGCATCCGGGCCGGGGCCGAGATGACAACCTTTGAGCATCGCTTCGTGGCGCTGCGCTGCAAGGATACGATTGCGCCGACCGGCACGATTGCGCAGGGCGTCGGCGCGAAGCAGGTCAATGCCAGGGGCGAGATCTACGAGACGAAATACGGCCTGACGACACCGGAGCGCATCTACGGCACGGTCGAGGAGAACCGCAGGGGCAACGGCCCGTGCTACCTCGATACGCGTCACATCAGCGACGAGCAGCAGCAGGACCTCTACCATGCGTATCTCAACATGGCACCGGCGCAGACGCTCAAATGGGTGGAAAACGGCAGGGGGCCGAAGGAGCAGCCCGTCGAGGTTGAGGGCACGGAGCCTTATCTCGTGGGCGGTCACACGGCCAGCGGCTACTGGGTTGATACGGGCCGCGCGAGCACGATTCCGGGCCTCTTCGCCGCGGGCGATGTGGCGGGCGGCGCGCCGCAGAAATACGTGACGGGGGCGCTGGCCGAGGGCCGCATCGCCGCACAGTCCATCGCCGCGTATCTCGCGGAGGCAGAGGCGCTGATACAGGCAGAAGGCCCTGACCGCACGGCGGAGTACGAGCAGTATTTTCGGCAGGCAGCGGGCAGTCTCACGTCACTGCAGCTTGAAGAAGCGATGCAGAAAATCATGGATGAATACGCCGGCGGCATCCGCACGGATTACCGCTACAACGAGAGCCGCCTGCAGCTGGCAGCAGAGAAAATCCGTCATCTCGAGACGCTGCTGCCGGCCCTGCATGCCGACGACATGTACGAGCTCATGAAGATTTATGAGCTGCGCGAGCGGCTGACAGTCTGCCGGGCCCTCATCGCGCATCTGCTCGCACGCAGGGAAACGCGCTGGCATACGTTCGGCGAGAATGCCGATCATCCGGAGCAGTCGCCTAACGGGCTCTGCTACGTCAATTCGAGGTGGAAGGACAGAGATTTTGAGATCCTGTACCGGCCGCTGGTCAAGGGAGGTCATTATGAGCATACGCATCCATGAAGAACGCTGCATCGGCTGCGGCCGCTGCACGGAGGCCTGCCCCGGCAATCTGCTGCGGCTCTCGTCAAATGGCAAGGCGGAAATCCGCGCAGTGGAGGACTGCTGGGGCTGTACGGCCTGCATGAAGGAATGTCCCGTGAGTGCCATCGGCTACTTCCTGGGCGCGGACATCGGCGGCAGCGGCGGCACGCTGCGCATCGAGCGCGAGGGGCATTTTTACCACTGGCGCATCGAGCAGCCCGGCAGGGCCGATACCGTCATCACCATCGACCGGCAGAATGCCAACCGGTACTGAAGCGATTACAGAATCAATAAGGAGTCATTCATATGGGAAAATTATCGCACCTCGATGCCCTGGAGGCCGAGGCCATTTACATCATCCGCGAGGTGGCGGCCGAATGTGAGAAGCCGGTGATGCTTTATTCCATCGGCAAGGACAGCACGGTCATGATGCATCTCGCACTCAAAGCCTTTTATCCGGAGAAACCGCCCTTCCCGTTCCTGCATATCAACACGACCTGGAAATTCCACGAGATGATCGCCTTCCGCGATGCGCAGGCCAGGGAATACGGCCTCGAGATGATCGAGTACAAGAATGAAGAGGGCCTGAAGGCCGGCGTCAATCCCTTCGATTACGGTGCTTCGTATACGGATATCATGAAGACGCAGGCACTCAAGCAGGCACTGACGAAATACGGTTTCACGGCCGCGTTTGGCGGCGGCCGCCGCGACGAGGAGAAGTCCCGCGCGAAGGAACGCGTCTTCTCGTTCCGCAACGCGGCACAGGCCTGGGACCCGAAGAACCAGCGCCCCGAGATGTGGAAGCTCTACAATGCCGAGATCAAAAAGGGCGAGAGCATCCGCGTGTTCCCGCTTTCCAACTGGACGGAGAAGGATATCTGGCAGTATATCCGCCGCGAGAAGCTCGACATCGTTTCGCTGTATTTTGCCAAGGAACGCCCGGTCATCGAGCGCGACGGGAATCTCATCATGATTGACGACGACCGCATCGTTGAGAAGCTCGGCCTCAAGCCGGAGGACATCCAGCACAAGAAGGTGCGCTTCCGCACGCTCGGCTGCTATCCGCTGACGGGCGCCGTCGAATCGGAAGCCGATACGCTCGACGCGATTGTCGAGGAAACGCTCGGCGCCGTCGAATCGGAGCGCACGAGCCGCGTCATCGATCATGAGGGAGCCGGCAGCATGGAGCGCCGGAAACGGGAGGGTTATTTCTGATATGAACGATTTACTCAAATTCATCACCTGCGGCAGCGTTGACGACGGCAAGTCCACGCTGATCGGTCATCTCTTATACGATGCCAAGCTCATTTATGCGGATCAGGAGGAAGCCCTGCTGCTCGACTCCAAGGTCGGCAGCCGCGGCGGCGCCATCGACTACTCTCTGCTCCTCGACGGACTGCTCGCCGAGCGCGAGCAGGGCATCACGATCGATGTGGCATACCGCTACTTCACGACGGATAACCGCAGCTTCATCTGCGCCGATACGCCGGGCCATGAGGAATACACGCGCAACATGGCCTGCGGTGCCTCGTTTGCCGACCTCGCCATCATCCTCATCGATGCGACGCAGGGCGTCCTGACGCAGACGCGCCGCCATGCCCGCATCTGCGCGCTCATGGGCATCCGCTACTTCGTCTTCGCCGTCAACAAGATGGATCTGGCCGCTTATGATGAGGCGCGTTTCCGGGAAATCGAGGCACAGATCGCAGAGCTCCAGCGGGAACTCGGCCTTCACAGTGTCCAAGTCATCCCCGTATCGGCCACGGAAGGTGACAACATCACGCAGCGTTCGCCGCATATGGCGTGGTATGACGGCCCGGCGCTGCTGCCGTATCTCGAACAGGTCGATGTGAGCGCCGTCGAAGAAGAGGGCTTCTACATGCCCGTGCAGCGCGTCTGCCGTCCCAATCACGAATTCCGCGGCTTCCAGGGTCAGATTGAGAGCGGCAGCATCGCGGTGGGCGATACCGTCACGTCGCGTCCGAGCGGCGAAACGGCTCAGGTCAGGAAAATCCTCGTGGCCGACCGCACGGTCGAGACGGCGCAAAAAGGCCAGCCCGTCACGATCCAGCTCAACCGCGAAGTCGACGTATCGCGCGGCTGCGTGCTCGAGAAGGCGAGCGGTGTGCAGCTCGCTGCCAATTTCAAGACGGAGATTCTCTGGATGGACGATGTGCCGCTTTCCATCGGCAAGAACTTCCTCGTCCTGCTCGGCACGAAAAAAATCCCGGGCATCCTGACGAAGATCGACTACCGCATTGATATCAACACGGGCGAGCATGTCGAGGCCGATACGCTCCACAAGAACGAGATTGCCGTCTGTGAGATCGCCGTGACGGAACCCATCGTCATCGACCTCTTCGAGCATCACCGCACGCAGGGCGAGCTCATCCTCATCGACCGCATCAGCAATATGACGGCAGCCTGCGGCGTCGTGCGCGAGATCGTCTCGGGCGAAGGCAGGCGCCATCTCGCGGCCAATCCGCAGCTGCGCAGCGCGCTGAACTGGCAGAGGCCGCTGGCCGTGGCCTTCCAGCCGGGCCTTGACGGCACGTCGATTGAGGCCGTGGAAGAAGCGGAGTATTACCTCGTGCGCAACGGCCGCCACACGTATCTCTACGCCCCGACAGAGGGTGAGGACTACGGGCGGACGCTCGCGCATCTCTTGCAGGCCGGCCTTATCGTCCTGCTCGTGCTGCCGAAGGATGCTGCCCTGCCGGAGGCGGCTCAGCCGTATGCATCGCTTGCTGCCGGACAAGATGGCAGGGATGCGCAGCAGATTGCCGAGACCATCCTGCATCATACCATGCTGAATTCGATGATGGCGCCGAACAACTGGGTCATCTGATTCTCGTTTGATTTTGCCATATCCGGACTCTTGAGAGGGCTGCCCTGACGCAGCCCTCTTTTGCATGTGCGCGGCAGGAGGTTTTGTTTTTTTGACTTTTTTAGGAAATGATATTGACATTTTGACTTAGAGGGGTTAATATAAAAACTGTAGTTAGCACTCGGGACTGGTGAGTGCTAACAGCATGATTATGTAAATTCATTTTATAGGAGGAAGATACCTATGATTAAGCCATTGGGCGAAAGAGTTGTCATCGAAGTTGCAGAAAGCGATGTAAAGACGGCCAGCGGCATTGTGCTGCCGGACACGGCGAAAGAGAAGCCGCAGAAGGGCACGGTCGTTGCTGTTGGCACTGGCAAGCTGCTCGATAATGGCGAGCGCGCAGCCATGGAAGTCAAGGTTGGCGATGGCGTCATCTTCTCCAAATATTCGGGCTCGGAAGTTAAGGTTGACGGCAAGGATTATCTGATTGTCCGCGAGAGCGACATCCTCGCAGTCATCTGATCGCGACTCGGCCGGAATTGCAGAACATAGATTTTTCGGAGGTAATCATAAATGGCAAAACAGATCCTGTTTGACGAAGAAGCACGCCGCGCACTCGGCCGCGGTGTTGATGCACTGGCTAATGCAGTAAAGGTAACGCTTGGACCGAAGGGCCGCAACGTCGTTCTCGACAAGAAGTTCGGCGCTCCGACGATCACGAACGATGGTGTCACGATTGCGCGCGACATCGAGCTCGAAGATCCGTTTGAGAACATGGGCGCACAGCTCGTCAAGGAAGTCGCCACGAAGACGAACGACATCGCCGGCGATGGCACGACGACGGCAACGCTCCTCGCACAGGCCATGATTCACGAAGGCATGAAGAACGTCGCTGCCGGTGCCAACCCGATGATCATCAAGAAGGGCATTGACGAAGCCGTCAAGGCACTCGTTGAGGAGATCAAGGCAAAGTCCAAGAAGGTTGAAGGCCAGGCTGACATCGCTCAGGTCGCTACGATTTCTTCCGCTAACGAAGAGACGGGCAAGCTGATCGCTGAGGCCATGGAGAAGGTCGGCAAGGACGGCGTCATCACGGTTGAAGAGTCCAAGACGATGCGCACGAACCTCTCCGTCAAGGAAGGCATGCAGTTCGACCGCGGCTACATCTCCCCGTACCTCGTCACGGATACGGACAAGATGGAAGCAGCTCTCGATGATCCGTACATCCTCATCACGGACCGCAAGATCTCGGCCATCAACGACATCCTGCCGATTCTTGAGCAGGTCGTCAAGGCTGGCAAGCAGCTCGCCATCATCGCTGAGGATGTCGACGGCGAAGCACTGACGACGATCGTCGTCAACAAGCTGCGTGGCACGTTCAAGGCCCTCGCTGTCAAGGCTCCGGGCTTCGGTGACCGCCGCAAGGCCATGCTGCAGGATATCGCTACGCTGACGGGCGGCACGGTCATCAGCGAGGAACTCGGCCGCAAGCTCGACAGCGTCACGCTCGCTGACCTCGGCCAGGCTCATAAGATGGTCTCCACGAAGGATGAGACGACGATCATCGGCGGCAAGGGCGACAAGGAAGCCATTGCCGAGCGCGTTGCTCAGATCAAGCAGCAGATTTCCCAGACGACGAGCGATTTCGACCGCGAGAAATTGCAGGAGCGCCTTGCAAAGCTCTCCGGCGGTGTTGCTGTCATCGAGATCGGCGCCGCTACGGAAGTCGAGATGAAGGACAAGAAGTACCGCATCGAGGATGCCCTGAACGCTACGCGTGCAGCTGTTGAGGAAGGCATCGTCGCAGGCGGCGGCACGACGTTCCTCGACATCCTGCCGGCACTCGACAAACTGAATGTCGAAGGCGATGAGAAGGTCGGCGTCAACATCGTTCGCCGCGCCATCGAAGAGCCGGTTCGCCAGATCGCTCAGAACGCTGGCCTCGAAGGCTCTGTCGTTGTCGAGAACGTCAAGAAGGCTGGTACGGGCATCGGCTTCAACGCCCTCAAGAACGAGTACGTTGACATGCTCAAGGCTGGTATCGTTGATCCGGCCAAGGTAACGCGTTCTGCCCTGCAGAATGCTGCTTCCATCGCTTCCATGGTCCTGACCACGGAGACGCTCGTTGCCGACAAGCCGGAAAAAGAAGCTCCGGCACCGGCTGCACCGGGCATGGGCGGCATGCCGGGCATGATGTAATCCTGCCGTCACGAAGGTGACAGGGAGGGCATCAGGCCTTTCAAAAGCAATACAGAAGCCCCGCGAGGCATGGCCTCGCGGGGCTTTTTTATTGACTTTCTTTCATTTATAAGATACAATAGCTATTGCCGTGAGGCAAATGAAAATCCAGAGTATAAAACCTGCTGTTCTGGTATAAGGAAAAAGCATGGGCAGCTCCCGTGAGCTTCCGTGATTTAGCGCTTGCTCTCATGCACCCTGGTGCGTGAGAGGACGAGGAGAAGGTTGTCGAATCATCAGCGGATGCCTTCCGGCCGGTCCGGCCGACAGATCTTCGTGAAAACTCCTGTGCAAGCGGGACGACAAAACGAAGAGGGGACGACAGCAGGAACCTGTTAGGAGGTTTCCATTATGTGTGGTATTGTAGGTTATGTAGGTGACAAGCAGGCAGCAGAATTCCTGCTCGAGGGCCTGTCGAAGCTCGAGTATCGTGGTTACGACTCGGCTGGCATCGCCGTATTCGACGGCAAGGAGATCCGCGTCGAGAAGAGCGTCGGCCGACTGGCTGCACTGCGCGACAAGATCAAGGACAACATGCCGCAGGGCACGATGGGCATCGGACATACGCGCTGGGCTACGCACGGCCGTCCGTCTGACCGCAACGCACATCCGCATACGGACTGCTCCGGTGACTTCGTCGTCGTTCACAACGGCATCATCGAGAACTACCTGTCCCTCAAAGAGGACCTCATCGAGAAGGGCCATGTCTTCAAATCCGAGACGGATACGGAAGTTGTCGCCCACCTCATCGAGGAAGTCTACAACGGCGATTTCGTTTCCTCCGTCCGCGAGGTACTGCGCCGCATCGAAGGTTCCTATTCACTCGTATTCATGTGCAAGAAGCACCCGGGCGAGCTCATCTGCACGAAGCAGGACAACCCGCTCGTCATCGGCATTGGCGAGGGTGAGAACTTCATCGCTTCCGATATCCCGGCCATCATTTCGCGCACGCGCCGCACGTACATCCTCAACGATGGCGAGCTGGCCGTTGTCACGAAGGACTCCATCAAGATCACGAATCGTCAGGGCGAGCCTGTGACGAAGAAGGTCTTCGAGGTCAACTGGAATGCAGAGGCTGCCGAGAAGGGCGGCTACGAGCACTTCATGCTCAAGGAAATCCACGAGCAGCCGAAGGCTGTCCGCGACACGATGAGCCAGCGCATTGCCAAGGACGGCAAGAGCATCGTCATGGACGAGCTCAAGTGGGATGCGGATTACCTCAATTCCTTCAACAAGATTTACATCGTTGCCTGCGGCACGGCTTACCATGCCGGTCTCGTCGGCAAGTTCTACATCGAGAAGCTGGCCCGCACGGTCGTCGAAGTCGATGTCGCTTCCGAGTTCCGTTATCGCGACCCGATTGTCGATGAGAACACGCTGTTCATTGCCGTTTCCCAGTCGGGTGAGACGAGTGATACGCTCGCAGCCATGAAGGAGTCGAAGCGTCTCGGCGCCAAGACGCTCGCTCTGACGAACGTTGTCGGTTCTTCCATCGCCCGCGAGGCTGACCAGGTCCTCTACACCTGGGCTGGCCCGGAGATTGCCGTCGCTTCGACGAAGGCCTATACGACGCAGCTCATCCTGTTCTTCATGCTGGCCCTCTACATGGCTCAGATCAAGAAGACGCAGACGCCGGAGCGCATCGAGTCGCTCATCAGCCAGCTCAAGAACATCCCGGCTCAGGTCAGCGAGACGCTTTCCGATGTCGAGCCGATCAAGACGTTTGCCAAGCAGTACGGCTTCAATGAGGATGTTTTCTACATCGGCCGTTCGCTCGACTACGATGTCGCTCTCGAGGGTGCGCTGAAGCTCAAGGAAGTTTCCTACATCCATGCCGAGGCATATGCGGCAGGTGAGCTCAAGCACGGCACGCTGGCCCTGATTGTCGAAGGTGTCCCGGTCATCGCTCTCGCTACGCAGAAGAGCGTTTACGAGAAGACCCTTTCGAACATCAAGGAGGTTAAGGCCCGTGACGCCGTCGTCATCGGCATTGCAGCCGAGGGTGATACGGAGCTTGAGAAGTACGTCGACCACGTCATGAAGGTTCCGGAGACGGATGAACTCCTGATTCCGCTGCTGACGGTCGTGCCGCTGCAGCTCCTCGCTTACTACGCTGCCATCACGCGTGGCTGCGACGTCGACAAACCGCGTAACCTCGCGAAGTCTGTCACGGTCGAGTAAGCAAAATGACCGGCTGATCTCAGCCCTGGATTTGATTTTATACGAGAAGCCTTTCTGTCGATGCAGGAGGCTTCTTGTTCTATTCATAAGAATAAGAGAGTAAGGAGAAAACGGAGGTTTTGCATGAAAGCGTTTATTTACGATATGGATGGTGTCATTGTGGATACAGAGCCGCTTCATCTGGAAGCCATCGTTCATGTCCTGAACAAGATGGGCGTACATGATATTCATGTGGATGATCTTGTGAAATACCAGGGAACAACGGATCTCATGGTATATGAGGATCTGCGCAAGACGCATCCGTTCAAGCCGACGCCCGAGCAGGCCGTCAAGGCCAAGGATTATCTGTTTCAGCGTCTGCTTGAGGAAAAGGGCATCGATCCGATTGACGGCACCATTGACCTCATCCATCAGACGGCAGACCTGCGCTCGTCGGGCGTGCGCACAGCCATCGCGAGCTCGAGTGCCGATTCCTTCATCGAGTATGTGGTCAGGCACTTTGATATTGTGGATTGCTTTGACTGCCTCGTCAGCGGCACGAATCTGCCGGAATCGAAGCCGAATCCGGCCATCTACCTGCAGACGGCGGCTTACCTCAACGTGGATCCGCGCGAGTGCGTCGTGCTCGAGGATTCGGGTAATGGCGCCAAGGCGGCCAAGTCGGCCGGCATGACCTGCATCGGCTATCGCGCTCCCGGCAGCATTCAGGACCTTTCCATCTGCGACGTCGTCGTGGAGAAAATCCAGGACATCGATCTTACGCAGTTCTTTGATGCATGAGAAAAAGGCTTTCCGCCCGATGAGCATATCATCGGCGGAAAGCCTTTTTGGTATGGATAAGCAGGTATGTTCAGGAACGGCTGTCTCAGCGATGTGCGCCGCACGTCGTGACTTCTTCTTCCTCGTCATTCGTGAGGCCCAGGCGCTTGAGCATCTCCATATCGTCCTTGATGGTCGTGCCCGAGGTCGTCAGCATATCGCCCGTAATGGAGGCGGAGGCACCGGCACGCAGAGCTGTCGCGCCGTTCTCAGGCAGCAGCTTGCGGCCGGCTGCCAGGCGGATGTTTGCCGTCGGATTGATGAAGCGGAAAATCGCAATGGTGCGCAGGATATCTTCGGCAGGAAGGGACGGACGTCCTTCCATGCCCGTGCCCGGGATGGCCATGAGTGCATTGATGGGGATGGACTCGATGCCGAGCTCCTGCAGTGCGAAGGCCATGTCGAGGCGATCCTGCCATGTCTCGCCCATGCCGATGATGCCGCCCGAGCAGACGCAGAAGCCTTCCGTCTGCGCGAGTTTGATGGTGCGGATGCGGTCGTCGTACGTATGGCTCGTGCAGATCTGCGGGAAGAAGCGGCGGCTCGTCTCGATGTTGTGGTGATAGCTGCGCACGCCGGCCGCATAGAGGCGGTGGAGCTGCTCACGCGTCAGCAGGCCGTGTGAGGCGCAGAGGCCGATGGAAAGCGTCGCGTTCATTTCCTTGTAAGCCTCGATGGCCTTGTCGAAGTCACGGCCTGTGAGCGCGCGTCCTGAGGTCACGATGGCAAAGCGGTTGGCGCCGGCGTCCTGATTGGCTTTGGCGTGGCGTATGATTTCTTCCTTCGGCAGGAAATCGTACGTGTCAATACCCGTATGGTGGCAGGCGGCCTGCGCACAGTACTTGCAGTTCTCGCCGCAGCGTCCGCTGCGCCCGTTGATGATCGTGCAGAAATCGACATGGTTGCCGCAGAATTCATCCTGCAGGTGGCGCGCGCCTTCCTGCAGCTCGGCAAGGTCTGCCGTGAGCAGCAGGCCGACATCGTCCTGAGGCTTCAGGCGATAGCCCGCGAGAATCTGGTCGGTGAGTTTGGCAATGCTGGTGATCTTCATCGTGATGGCCTCGATTCGTTTCATGATTGTGATGGGATAAAATCGCTTATAGTCAACATTATAAACACAATAAGGTTTACGGTCAACTCGTTTATCTGTCATAGTTGACTTATATCCGGCAGGGATTTTGCCGGTAATTTTCTGCAAGGCCCCGATTTATGTTATAATGAAAGAATCACGCCGGGGTGTCTTGGGGCATCCGTAAAAGAAATGTACTGGATTGAAACAATCAGAGAAAGAAGCAGGTGAATCAATTCGTTGCAACAGGCATTGGAACGACAGATCGTTTTTGGCGATCATAAAGAAGCATATGCGCTCTTGGGGGACCGGGATGAATTCCTGCAGGTGCTCCGGGAGAATTTCGCTTGCCAGTTCATCAGCCGCGGCGAGCAGCTTGAGATCTTGGGCGAGGGCGCCGAGGTCACGATGGCGGCGACGCTCGTGGAGGAACTGCAGTATCTCTACCGTCAGGGGACGACGATTACGATGCATGAGGTGCGCTACGGCATTGGCCTCGTGCGCGGCGGCAAGGGAGAAGCCCTGCACACCTTGTTCGGCGACACGATTCTCGTGACCTCGCGCGGACGTCACGTGCGCCCGAAAACACTGGGGCAGCGCCGCTACCTCGATGCCATCCGCCACAGTGCCATCACGTTTGGCATCGGGCCGGCAGGCACAGGCAAGACGTACCTGGCCGTCGTCATGGCCGTGGCCGCACTGCGCAACAAAGAGGTGCGGCGCATCATCCTGACGCGTCCGGCCGTGGAAGCGGGCGAACGGCTCGGCTTCCTGCCGGGCGACCTGCAGGATAAGGTCGATCCGTACCTGCGGCCGCTCTACGATGCCCTGCAGGACATCCTGGGGCAGGACAGCTACCAGAAGCTCATGGCCAAGGGCATCATCGAGATTGCGCCGCTCGCCTACATGCGCGGCCGCACGCTCGAGGATGCGTTTGTCATCCTCGACGAAGCGCAGAACACGACGGATAAGCAGATGAAGATGTTCCTGACGCGCCTGGGCTTCGGCTCGCGCATGGTCGTCACGGGCGATCTCGGGCAGGTGGACCTGCCGCGCGGCGTGACGAGCGGTCTGCGCGAGGCCAGCCAGGTACTCCGGGAGGTCAAGGGCATCAGCATCGTGCGCATGGCTCCCGTCGATGTCATCCGCCACGATGTCGTGACGCGCATTGTCGAGGCCTACGGCGCCTGGGAAGAGAAGAAAAAGAAGGAAAAGGAACGAGAACTCAAGCAGCGCGAGAAAGAACGCGAGGTGCGAAAATCATGAATGTCATCATCAGCAATTACCCCGAGGACCTCAAGGTCCCGGCAGAATATGTCGAGAATGTGACGGCTGCGGCAGAGAAAGTCGGAGAACTTTACGGCGTGGAGAACGGCGAGGTCAGCATCACGCTGACCAACAACGCCTACATCCACGAGCTCAACCGCGAGTACCGCGGCATCGACCGACCAACCGACGTGCTCTCCTTCGCGCTCAATGAGAGCGAGGAGCCCGAGGTCAAGGGCGGTGCCGACCTCAACGTCCTCGGCGATCTCGTGATTTCCGTGGAGCGTGCCGAAGAACAGGCCGCAGAATACGGGCACAGCGTCAAGCGCGAGATGGCCTTCCTGACGGTTCACGGCATGCTGCACCTCCTGGGCTACGACCATATGGAGGAAGCCGACCGCCTCGAAATGGAAGCCGAACAGCGCTTCGTCATGGAAAAACTTGGTATCAGAAGGTAACTAACAGTTAAAGTTAAGTTGTAAAATAATACAAATACTCTGGCTAAAAAGTCAATTTATTGATAAAATAGTATCGAGGTGATACCATTGAAATACTATACGATCAATAAATTCGCCAAGATCATCGGGGTCACCCCACAAACTCTCAGGAATTGGGATAGAAGCGGCAGGCTTCATCCTCATCATACTTCGACGAATGGCTATCGTTACTATTCAGAAGAGCAATTGTGCGCTGTGACAGGGATCCAGTTCGCGCCCAGAAAAGTCATCGGATATTGCAGGGTATCAAGCCGCAAGCAAAAGGATGATCTTGAACGACAAGTAGAAAATCTGAGAACCTACCTGTACGCACAAGGAAATCCATTTGAAATCATCACGGATATCGGTTCTGGAATCAATTATAAGAAGAATGGACTCCAAGAGCTGATTCGCAGGATAGAAACCAATCAGGTCGAGAAAGTGGTTCTCCTCTATAAGGACAGGCTCGTACGTTTCGGTTTTGAGCTTCTCGAAACGATTGCAACAATCCATGGATGTAAGATTGAGATTGTCGATACGACCCGGAAAAGCGAGCAACAGGAACTGGTTGAAGATCTGGTCCAAATCATCACAGTGTTCAGTTGCGAGCTTCAGGGAAAACGAGCGCATCAAGCGAAGAAGATGATACGAGAGTTGGCAGGAGATGATTCAGATGATCAAGTCAATCCGAGTACAGCTGTTGCCGAACAACAAACAGAGGACTAAGCTATTCCAGTTCGCTGGTGCTGCAAGATATGCTTACAATTGGGCATTGGACAAGCAGATGGATAATTTCCGTGAAGGATGCAAAATCCAGACGGACAGTGAGCTTCGAAAAGTATTCACGATTCTGCGCCATTCAGAGGAAAACAAGTGGCTCCTGAATGTATCAAATAACGTCACGAAGCAGGCCATCAAAGATTTATGTATTGCCTACAAGAACTTCTTCTGCAAGCAGAAGCAGCCCGGCTACATTAAGTATTCCTCGAAGAAAGTTACTCATTATACTCGCATCGGCAAGAGTTTGACTGTCTATGACATGAACGGGCATCCCAAGTTCAGGAGCAAGAAGAACGGGGACTTCCGCTTCTATCAGGACAATGTCAAGATCCAATTCACAGGGACACATGTCAAGCTGGAAAGCCTTGCAGGAAGCAGGCGGAAGAACCGTCAGCGTTTGAACTGGATCCGGCTTGCTGAAAGGAACAGGATTCCTGTCCGAGCGAAATACACGAACCCGCGGATTGCGTTCGATGGTGAGCGCTGGTGGCTCTCGATAGGGATACAGACAACCCGAAAGCTGGAACCTTTGCGCGGACTGTTGTTTGTTTGCAAGAAACGGCGATATGCTCGCTCAGAGGGAATTGGCATTGATTTAGGCATCAAGGACTTGGCGGTACTCTCTGACGCCACTAAAGTCGGGAATATCAACAAGACCCGTGCAATAAGAAAACTCAAGAAGAAAAGACGCCGGTTGCAGCGTCAGGTATCTCGAAAATACCAGATGAATAAGAAAGGAGAACGTTACTGCAAAACGAGCAACCTTATAAAAAGTGAAAAGCAGCTTTTACGGATCAATCACAGGCTGGCATACATCCGCCAGAATCACGTTCATCAGGCTACGGCGGCAATCATAAAGCGAAAACCAAGCTTTGTATGCCTCGAAGGCTTGAATGTCCGTGGTATGATGAAGAATCTATATTTATCCGAGAAGATTCAGGAACAGGATCTTTATGAATTCCGCAGACAGATTGAATACAAGGCACATTGGGCAAAGATAGCTGTTGTCATTGCTGACAGGTGGTATCCAAGCTCAAAGACTTGCGTCGAGTGCGGCTATGTAAAGAAAGACCTGAAACTATCAGACAGGACCTATGTATGTCCGCATTGTGGCAACGCGATAGACCGCGATTTCCAAGCAGCGTTGAATCTGAAACGCTACGGAGATATGAAGCAATCCAAATCTGCAAACTGACACCAACAAGTCAATGCAGATATGTACCGATTCGTTAGTCGGGAATTTAAGCCTCTGGAGCATTATATCAAACGTCGGTAGCTTGTCCTTCGGAACGGCAAAAGCGGATGCGAAACTCCCTTTATGGGAAAGAATGAGGAATGAAACGTAAAAGTCAATTTTCCTGATGAAATATATAGCTTTTTATAAGTTTTCGGTAACGGGAATGATTGTATGGAACAGAACACGAAACACAAATCCGGCTTTGTCGCCGTCATCGGCCGCCCGAACGTCGGCAAATCGACGCTCATCAACACCCTGATCGGTCAGAAGATCGCCATCATGAGCGATAAGCCGCAGACCACGCAGAACCGCATCCTCTGCATCCTCACGGAGCCCGATGCCCAGATCATCTTCCTCGACACGCCGGGCATCCACAAACCGAAGCACAAGCTCGGCGAGTACATGGTCAAGGCCGCTGAAGGTACGCTGAAGGAAGTCGATGCCATCCTGTTCGTCGTCGATGCGACGGAGAAGATGGGCCCGGGTGAATACTACATCCTCGAACGCCTGCAGGCCACCTGCAAGCCGGTCATCCTTGTCGTCAACAAGCTCGACCTCATCGAGAAGGAACAGGCGCTGCCCATCATTTCGCGCTATACGGAAAAATATCCGTTCGTCGGCGTTGTGCCAATCTCGGCCAAGACAGAACTCAATCTCGATGCCCTGCTGACCGAAGTCAAGAAATACCTGCCGGAGGGGCCGCAGTATTATCCGGAGGACATGATAACGGACCAGCCGGAGCGCCTGATCGTGGCTGAGCTCGTCCGCGAGAAGGTCCTGCAGCTCACGCGCGACGAAGTGCCGCATGCCGTCGCTGTGGAAACGGATGAGATGACCACGCGCGAGAACGGCGATGTCTACATCCGCGCGACCATCTACGTGGAGCGCGATTCCCAGAAGGGCATCATCATCGGCGCCAAGGGCGCCATGCTCAAGGAAATCGGCCGGCTGGCCCGCACGGACATCGAGGCGCTGCTCGGCTCCCGCGTCTTCCTCGAGCTCTGGGTCAAGGTCAAGAAGGACTGGCGCAACCGCGAGGGCGTGCTGCATAACTTCGGATTTGGAGTGGAATCCTGATGGAAAAGGAAGAAAAAGGACGCAAGAGCTGGTCGCGGTGCATCTCCCGCCGTTTCGTCAACGGGCTCATCATCCTTGTGCCGCTGCTCATCACGCTGCTCGTGGTGGAGCAGGCCCTGCACTTCACGGAAGGCGTGCTCGGCAAGCACCTGCCGTTCTATTTTCCCGGCATGGGACTCATCACGGTGCTGCTTGTCATCTACTTCGTGGGCTGGCTTTCTTCCTACTGGATCATGCGCCGGATGATTCACTTCGGCGAAGTCCTGCTCGGCAAGATCCCCGTGGTAAAATTCATCTACAACAGCGTCAAGCATCTGTCGACGGCCGTCTTCGAATCGAACAATATGTTCGATCATGTGGTGCTCGTGCCATTCCATCAGTCAAAAGCACTGGGCTTCATCATGGCCGATGTGCCGCAGGCGCTGAAGGATGCACTCGGGGATGATTATGTCTGTGTATTCGTGCCCTGGAGCCTCAATATGACCTCTGGCACGAATCTTTTCGTCAAGAAGAGTGATGTCATTTACCTCGACATCAGCAGCGAATCGGCCCTGCAGTACATGTTGACGGCTGGTGCCGTCATGCCGCGGCGCAACGAGCCGCCGCAGGAGCCGGCCCGCCCGTCGTCCGAAAAAACTGCCGGCAGGGAAGAAGGGCATTCCTGATGGCCCTGTATCAGACGGAAGCCGTCGTGCTCGGCTCGAAGAACTGGGGAGAAGCCGACAAGGTCATGACGCTTTTCACGCGCGAACGCGGCCTCGTGCGCGCGGCGGCTTTCGGCTGCCGCCGGCCGCGCAGCCCGCTCGCCGGTGCCATGCAGATGTTCTCGCATCTCGACGTACAGCTGGCGGAGGGCAGAAGGCTTGAAACGGTCAGGCAGGCTTCGCTCATCGAGCATTACCGCAGGCTCAGCGAAGATCTTACGGCCATGGCCTACGGCAGTTTTGTCATGGAGTTCCTGCGGGAGTTCCTGCCGGAAGGACAGCCGGAGCCCCGGATGCTCGATCAGCTCCTGCTGATCCTCAAGGCATTTGAGACGCGCAACCCGCGCGTGACGGCCCTGGCCGGTGTCTACCAGCTCATGGAATTCACGGGTATGCAGCTCCATTTTGAGCACTGCGGCCACTGCGGCAGGGATGTGAAAGGCGAAGCGTACTTCTCCCTGCGGGAAGGCGGCGTGCTCTGCTCTGACTGCCGCACGGAGTACGCGGAGCCCTTCCCGGAGAATTTGCGACAGCTCATCCTCTCGCTGCGCGACCTCGACTGGCAGGCGGGCGGGACGCTGCGCATCCGTTCCGCCCTGCTCGTCCAGGCAGAATCCATCCTGCTCCAATATCTCCAGCAGCTCCTCGGCCGTCCGCTGCGTTCTCTCGAATTCATCCAGCAGCTCTCGTGATTCTTTTTTGGTTCATACTGGCCAGAAGATGGCGATGAGCAGGGATGGCAGCAAATTGGCGACGCGGATGCGGTAGCCGAACAAGAGATTGATGCCGACACAGAAGATCAAGATATTGCCGACATAGGAGAGATTGGCAAGAGCCGGCTCGGTCATCCACGGAGCGATGAGGCGCGCAAAGAGCGTGATGCTGCCCTGGAAGATGCCGACGGAGATCGCCGAGAAGATGCAGCCCCTGCCGAGCGTGGCCGTCATGATCATGACGATGATGAGGTCGAGGACCGTCTTGGCGAAGAGGATGGCGTGGTCGCCCTGCAGGCTGTCGGTGATTGAGCCGATAACTGCCATGGCCCCGATGCAGACGGTCAGCGAAGCCGTGACGAAGCCCTCAACGAACGAGGAATCGCCGCCGCTGCCGGATTTCTTCTTGAGCCACTCGCCAAAGGAGGCAAGGCGGTCCTCGAGATTGATGAACTCACCGATGAGTGCTCCGCCTGAAAGGCTCGCAATCATCATCATGGTGCCGGTCGCCTCAAGTCCGTCCGGCGTGAGGTGGAGCATCTGGCGCAGCGTGCCGCCGATGCCGATGAAGATGACGGCGACGGCGGCAGCCATCATCAGTGTGTCCTGCAGGCGTTTGGTGAGCAGTCGCCCGCATCCGAGCCCGAGCAGCCCGCCGACGACAATGCCGCATACATTTACAATAGTGCCAAGTCCTGGCATAAGCATCCTTCTTCCTGAATGTCGATTCCTACGATAACAGCCCGCCGGCGAAATTCGTCAGCGGGCTGTTTTTCTTTTCCTGATCCGATTGCCTGTCAGCTGCGGTTGCGGCGGGCCAGGACGCGCAGGACCTTAGCTCCCGTGTTGTGGATCTTGCGCAGCGGCGCCACTCTTGTCTTGACCTTCGGGCGGATGTCCTTGGGCGTACCGAAACTGCCGCGTTTCAGGAGTGTGGATTTTATTTTATCCGGTTTGAAGAAATTGCGCATGGCCTGTGCGATGCGCTCCGGCTCGGCATGTTCCTGGCAGAGGAAGATGTCGATGGCCACATACTTGAGTTCCGTGTAGATGTGCAGGACGATATGGCCTTCGCGGAAGAGCAGCATGATGGCGTAGTGATGCTCGTCGAGCTGCTCCGAGCAGCTGTTGATTGGCGTGAAGTGGAACTGTTCCTGGATTTCCTCGATGGCCTCGTTGATCTGCTTGCTGTCCTTGAGCTTGCTGTTCTTGCAGTTGAAGAGATCCACCGTGAGATGACGTGCTAAGATTTTCATAAATCCGCGCTCCTTCATGAAATGGTAATGAATTCTTGTTATGAGTCCAGACTCCATTATAGAGGATGGACGGGGCTGGCGTCAATTCTTTCGCCGTGACTTGGAAGGGATTTCCTTTTGTTTGGTCGGGACGTTCTTCTGGTAAAAATGGAGGCCGATGAAGAAGAGCAGCGCGATGGTGAAGGCGGCAAGGCTTGTCGTCTGGGCGCTCGTGAAGAGTCCGAACACTTTTTCCGTATAGTCGCCGCGCAGGAATTCGAGGCCGAAGCGGGCGGCGCTGTAGAGCATGACGTAGAGGGCGAAGCACTGCCCTTTGGCATGCTGCGTTGTGCGGAACATCAGGAGCAGGGCGAAGATGACGAGGTCGAGCTGGCCCTCCCAGACCTCGGCTGGCCAGAGCGGCTGATTGCCGTAGACGTGATGCGCGAGCGTCGTGGCCGGGTAGACGATGCCGAACGAGGAGCCCGTCGGGGCGCCGAAGGCATCGCCGTTGAGGAGGTTGGCGCAACGCCCGAGCGCCTGTCCGAGCACGATGGCCGGGGCCAGCACATCCATGAGGTGCACGGTGTCGAGATGGTGGCGGCGGCAGTACCAGACACCCGTGAGGACGCCGAGAATGACGCCGCCCTGGATGGCCATGCCGCCCTGCCAGACGTTGAAGAGCTCTGTCAGGTGACTGCCGTAATAGTCCCAGTCGAAGAAGAATACATCCCAGAGCCGTGCGCCGAGTAGCCCCGCGACGCCGCAGTAGATGCCGAGATCGACGATATGGCCTTCGTAGCCGCGCCGGTCGGCCTTTGCGAGGAAGTAGCCGACGCCCGTGGCCAGGATGATGGAAAGCGAGAGAACGAGTCCGTACGTGCGGATGGGGAACCCGTCGATGAAAAAGAGATATTGATGCATAAGGAACCTTCCTTTTTCTTTTTTAGCTGTTTTTAACCGTTGCCTGTGGAAGCTGGCGGCTGTCAGGTGCCGCAAACAGCCTATAGCGCTATTATAGACGATGTGACGGGAAAAAAGAAGCAAAATAGATTTGAATTCCGTCCACCCCTGTGGTACAATGAATTCTGTCAACATGTAAATAAATGCGGTGAGGAAGAGAGTACCTTATCTTGAACGCGATAGCGAACCGGGAATGGTGGGAGCCGGGCGTCAGTAAGGACAAGGGAAGATCACTTCGGAGCAGCGGGCTGAACAAAGTAGGTTTCGCCGGTATTCCCCGTTACGGAACAGCGCATGGTGGTGCGTGAGTCAAAATAGGTGGTTTTAACGTAGGTAACAAGCCTGCATCCTGTTTGGGTGCAGGTTTTTATTTTTGTAAGGAGGTATTTCGTTTGTACAGCAAAGTAGATACCAATCTGAATTTCGTTGCACGCGAAAGAGAAATTGCGAAGTTCTGGAAGGAACACAACATCGCACAGAAAGCCATTGACCAGCGCGAGGGATGCGACACCTTCACGTTTTACGATGGCCCGCCGACGGCAAACGGCAAGCCGCACATCGGCCATGTGCTGACGCGCGTCATCAAGGACATGCTGCCGCGCTTCCAGTCCATGAAGGGCAAGAAGGTCCTGCGCAAGGCCGGCTGGGATACGCACGGCCTGCCCGTCGAGCTCGAGGTTGAGAAAGCCATCGGCATCAACGGCAAGGAACAGATCGAGAAGTACGGCATCGAGCCGTTCATCAAGAAATGCCGTGAATCCGTCTGGAAATACAAGGGCATGTGGGAGCAGTTCTCCGAGGTCGTCGGCTTCTGGGCCGATATGGATCATCCGTACATCACGTACGAGAACAACTTCATTGAGTCCGAGTGGTGGGCGCTCAAGGAAATCTGGAACAAGGGCCTGCTCTATGAAGGCTACAAGGTCGTTCCGTACTGCCCGCGCTGCGGCACGCCGCTTTCCTCGCACGAGGTGGCACAGGGCTACAAGGACGTCACGGAGCGTTCGGCCATGGTCAAGTTCAAGGTCAAGGGCGAAGATGCTTACTTCCTGGCCTGGACGACGACGCCGTGGACGCTGCCGTCGAACCTTGCACTCTGCGTCAATCCGGAAGTCGATTACGTCAAGGTGCGCGTGAATGGCACGGTCTACATCCTCGCTGAAGCTCTCGTCGACACGGTCTTTGATGGTGTCGAGGGTGAGCGCGAAGTCCTCGGCAAATGCAAGGGCAAGGAGCTCGAGTACAAAGAGTACGAGCCGCTCTATCCGTTTGCCAACGCCGCCGTGGAAAAACAGGCGAAAGCCGGCAAGAAAGCCTTCATCGTCACGTGCGATGATTACGTCACGACGGAAGACGGCACGGGCATTGTCCACATGGCTCCGGCCTTCGGTGAAGACGATAACCGCGTCTGCCGCAACTACAACGTCGCGTTCGTCAATCTCGTCAACAGCAAGGGGGAGCTGACGGCAGAGACGGCCTGGCCGGGTGTCTTCGTCAAGAAGGCCGATCCCATGATCCTCGATGATCTCAAGCAGCAGGGCAAGCTCTTCAAGGCACCGGAATTCACGCACAGCTATCCGCATTGCTGGCGCTGCGATACGCCGCTGCTTTACTACTCGTTCCCGACCTGGTTCATCAAGATGACGGCGGTCAAGGACGAGCTCGTGGCCAACAACAAGACGGTAAACTGGATCCCGAAATCCATCGGCGAGGGCCGCTTCGGCAATTGGCTCGAGCACGTGCAGGACTGGGGCCTCTCGCGCAACCGTTACTGGGGCACGCCGCTGCCGGTATGGCAGTGCGAATGCGGCCATCAGCATGTCATCGGCTCCATCGCAGAGCTCAAGAGCCTCAGTGACAACTGCCCCAATGATATCGAGCTGCATCGCCCGTACATCGACAAGGTCACGATCAAGTGCCCGGACTGCGGCCAGGAGATGCATCGCGTGCCGGAAGTCATCGACTGCTGGTTCGATTCCGGCTCCATGCCGTTCGCGCAGTGGCATTATCCGTTTGAGAACAAGGAAATCTTTGCCAAGCGCTTCCCGGCGGACTTCATCTCCGAAGCCGTCGATCAGACGCGCGGCTGGTTCTATTCGCTGATCGCCATCTCGACGCTGCTCTTCCACAAGGCTCCGTACAAGAATGTCATCGTGCTCGGCCATGTCCAGGATAAGGATGGCCGCAAGATGTCGAAGTCGAAGGGCAATGCCGTCGATCCGATGGAGGCGCTCAACAAGCATGGCGCCGATGCCATCCGCTGGTACTTCTACGAGAACAGCGCGCCGTGGCTGCCGAACCGCTTCCACGACGATGCCGTGCAGGAAGGCCAGCGCAAGTTCATGGGCACGCTCTGGAATACGTATGCGTTCTTCGTGCTTTACGCCAACATTGACAACTTCGATGCGACGAAGTACACGCTCGACTATGACAAACTGCCGGTCATGGACAAGTGGTGCCTCTCGCGCCTCAATACGATGGTCAAGGATGTCGATTACGACCTCTCGAACTACCGCGTCACGGAAGCCGCGAAGGCACTCGAGCAGTTCGTCGATGAACTCTCGAACTGGTATGTTCGCCGCAGCCGCAGCCGCTTCTGGGCCAAGGGCATGGAGCAGGATAAGATCAATGCCTATATGACGCTTTACACGGCGCTCGTGACGACGGTGAAGGCCGCTGCGCCGATGATCCCGTTCATGACGGAATCCATTTACCGCAACCTCGTCTGCAGCATCGACAAGCAGGCGCCGGAATCCGTCCATCTCTGCGATTTCCCGCAGGTCAACGAAGCGCACATCGACAAGGAACTCGAGAAGAACATGGGCGAGGTTCTTGAGATCGTCGTGCTCGGCCGTGCGGCCCGCAACGAGGCGAACATCAAGAACCGCCAGCCAATCGGCAATATGTATGTCAAGGCTCCAGTTGTCCTGCCGGACTTCTACAAGCAGATTGTTGAGGAAGAGCTCAACGTCAAGCAGGTCGTCTTCAAGGATGATATGGAAGCGTACCTCACGTACAGCTTCAAGCCGCAGTTCCGCGTGCTCGGCCCGAAGGTCGGCAAGAAGATGGGCGCCATCCAGAAGGCACTCAAGGCCGTCAACGGCCACAAGGCCAAGGAAGAACTCGACACGACGGGCAAACTCGTCATCTCGCTGCCGGACGGCGACGTGACGCTGCTGCCGGAAGATGTCGAAGTTTCCATGGCACAGACGGAAGGCTACAACTGCCAGCGCTACAACGGCGTGACGATTGCCCTCGAGACGACGCTTTCCGAGGAACTCCTCGAGGAAGGCTTCGTGCGTGAGATCATCAGCAAGATCCAGACGATGCGCAAGGAAAACGGCTATGAGGTCACCGACCACATCAAGGTCGGCATGGCAGGAAACGAGAAACTGGAGGGCCTCGTCCGCAAGAACGAGTCCTTCCTCAAGGATATCACGCTCTGCGACGAAGTGACGTATGACGCTCTCGATGGCCATGAAAAAGAATGGAACATCAACGGCGAGACGGTGACGCTCTCCGTAAAGTAAGCATCTGGCGGCAAATCGCCGTGCGTGCCCATTTCGTCCAAGCTCCCTTTCTTCGGAAGGGGAGCTTTTGGTTTACGCAGTGAAACAGATTCGTTAGCAGGAGATTCGCAGGGCGGCGCGAATTCTATGTTATCGGACGCGCCGTAAAACCCCGCCCTTTAGGGCTGGAGATATAAGGCGCGTCCGCCGAATTTGCGTAAGCAATTGAAGACGGACAACTTTTTCCTCCTTAATTGTTGTATTAATTAATAAAGTATAGTATAATACAAATATGAACAGAGTATATCATTCAAATCGTAACATCGTATATTCCTGTAAATATCACATTGTATTCTGTCCTAAGTATCGTCGAAAAGTGCTCGTAAATGGTGTGGATGTGAGATTGAAGGAGCTCATACAGTCCATCGCGGCCGAAAACCACTTTGAGGTCATCGAGATGGAAATCATGCCAGACCATGTACATCTGCTTTTGGAGGTAGATCCGCAATTCGGAATTCACAAAGCGGTGAAGACAATCAAGGGCAAAACGTCGAGGATACTTCGGCAAGAATTTCATTGGCTGACAACGAAGCTGCCGACACTTTGGACAAATTCCTATTTTTGCTCCACGGTCGGCGGTGCGCCGCTTGGAATCGTCAAGCAGTATATCGAGAGCCAAAAGACATCGCAAAGGAAGTGAGAAAAATGGAAACGTACACACTGGGCTATAAGTTCCGCATCTATCCGAACAGGACACAGGAAAACCTCATCAATCGCACGCTGGGCTGTGCACGTTTCGTATTCAACCACTTCCTCGCGGTACGTCGCGACGAATGGAAGGCAAATCACAATTCGCTGACTTACGTCAAGACAAGCAAATTGCTCACCGACCTCAAGAAGCGCGAGGAAACTGCATGGCTGTCTGAAGTGGACAGCATGGCATTGCAGGAATCCCTGCGGAATCTTGATCGCGCATTTCAGAACTTCTTTGCGAAACGGGCAAGATACCCGCGCTTCAAGTCGAAGCATAGTCACAGCCAGTCCTATCGGACGCGCAATCAAACAAACGGTATCCGTATCATCGACAAGAGAATCAAGCTCCCGAAGCTCGGTCTTGTGAGAATCAAGCAGAGCCGTGACTTTGATGGCCGGATTCTCTCTGCCACGGTAAGCCGGGCTGCCTCAGGCAAATACTACGTTTCGCTTTGTGTCGAAGCAGAAAAAGGATCCTTGTTCTGCCCAAACGATGGCAAGCAGATTGGTATTGACGTTGGTCTGAAGGTATTC
Source organism: Mitsuokella sp. AF33-22 (assembly GCF_003475755.1). Classification (NCBI taxonomy): domain Bacteria; kingdom Bacillati; phylum Bacillota; class Negativicutes; order Selenomonadales; family Selenomonadaceae; genus Mitsuokella; species Mitsuokella sp. AF33-22. The sequence continues at coordinate 40,334 of NZ_QRQA01000014.1, forward strand.
TATTCAGATAGCAACGGCGATACCGTAGAGAACCCACATCCACTGAAGAAGCTCCAGCGCAAGCTCCGCCGAGAGCAGCGGCGGCTTTCCCGAAAGATGCCGAAATCGGTGAATCGTGAAAGAGCGCGTGTCCGTGTTGCACGCGTTCATGAGCGTATCGCAAATATCCGCAGGGATTTCCTTCACAAGATATCAACACGGCTTGCTCGTGAAAATTAAACAGTAGCCGTAGAACATCTGAACATCAAGGGAATGCTACGGCATCATAAACTCGCGAAGTCCATCTCAGATGTGAGCTGGAGCGAATTCTTCCGTCAGTTGTCGTATAAGACAGAACGACACGGCGGCGAACTGATCAAAGTCGATACCTTCTACCCGTCAAGTCAGACTTGCTCCGTCTGCGGCTGTCAGAATCCACTGACAAAGGATTTGAGCGTCCGCGAATGGGATTGCCCAGCATGTGGAACCCATCACGACAGAGATGTGAATGCCGCAAAGAACATCCTGCGCAAAGCTTTGGAAGACAAATCCAAAGTTGCATGAACGGGAATAGAACATACCGTGGGGCACACGGGAATTCACGCTTGGGGAGATCGTGTAAGACGCCAATTCCTCGGAGGCGGCGCAGTGGTCGTCGAACCAAGAATCCCCTGCCTTTAGGCATGGGGAGTGTCAAAATATCATTGAATGCATGAGAGCAGTCATGCGGGAAAGGAGGGATAGTTGTGGAGGAACATACCCATGTGCTGGCCGACGGCACCGTCGTGACGCACACACATGGTGCACACGGTCATCAGCACAGCCATACGCAGACCAAGGCCGTCCTCAACCGCATGGCGCGGCTCATCGGTCATCTCGAATCCATCAAGCAGATGATTGCCGATGGCCGGGACTGCAGCGACGTGCTCATCCAGCTTTCGGCCGTCGACAGCGCCATCAAGGGCGTCAGCCGCATCATCCTGAAGGATCATCTCGAGCATTGCATCGTGGATGCCGTGCGGGAGAACGACAAGGAGGCGCTCGATCAGCTCAACAAAGCAATTGACCGTTTCCTGAAATGATGAGGAAGAAGTTGTATGATGGTTTTGTGAGAGAATCACATTTCTCTTGGTACGTTTATGCTATAATAAAATGCATCGTAATAAACGACATTTATATACAATTTTTCCCTTTTTCTTATCGGAATTTAAGAAACAGATGAAATGATAATCGGGAGAATCTATTTCAGGTGACGGCGAATAAACGATTTGCAGGAGGTTTTTATGGCACAGACAAAGATTGTGATCAGCCAGGTCATGATGCCGAGTCAGACGAATCCAAACGGCAATGTGCATGGCGGCGAAATTATGAAGATGATGGACTCGACGGCGTATGCTGCGGCCCGCAAGTATGCACGCTCAAATGTGGTGACGGCCCGCGTCGACGAGCTCGAGTTCCACCTGCCAATCCTCATCGGCGACCTCGTGACCTGCACGGCGGAAATCGTCTTTGTCGGCCACAGCTCGATGGAGATTGCCGTCAATGTGGACGTCGAAGACCTCGATCAGGAAGGCAAGCCGCAGCGCGCGCTGTCTGCTTATTTCACGATGGTTGCGCTCGACCGCAATTCGCGCCCGAAGTCGGTACCGCCGCTCATCCTCGATTCGGAGGAAGCCAAGCGTGCGTTTGAGGACGGCCGCCGCCGCTACGAGGCGCACAAGGAGCGCAAACGCCAGCAGCGCGAGGTAGAGAAGGCCCGTTCGGCAGCCAAGAAGACGCTGCGCGAGCCGCAGGACTGATTCTGGCCTGGAAATTCATCGCGAAAAAATGTTTACAGTTTTACAAAAAGTGCTTGCCAAATGTACATGGTTGTGCTATTCTAGTACCCAACACAGGGAAATGCAGTGACGAAGAATAGTACACATCCTGTACATCGCAAGAGAGTTGCCGTCTGGTGCGAGGCAATGGTGAAGGGATGCGGAACTCGCTTCGAAGCAGTCCACTGAACACCCGCGCCTTGGGCACGAGCTATTAGGCTGGAACGGGACTGACCGTTACATCAGGGGGATTTGGCAGAATCCCGCAGAGATGCTCCTTATGAGCATGAATTTGAGTGGTAACACGCAGGCACAGGCCTTCGTCTCATGGACGGAGGCCTTTTTCTATTGGGAGGTTTTGCATTATGATGAATTATCAGAAGTACAGCAAAGGTTATTTCATGCCGCCGGAAATCGATCTCGAGTGGGCGAAGAAGGATGCGCCGGACCATGCACCGGTCTGGTGCAGCGTTGACCTGCGCGACGGCAACCAGTCTCTGGTAATTCCGATGAGTCTCGATGAGAAGCTGGAATTCTACAAGATGCTCCTCAAGGTCGGCTTCAAGGAAATCGAAGTCGGTTTCCCGGCTGCATCGGAAACGGAGTACGAGTTCCTGCGCCGCCTCGTCGAGGATGACCTCATCCCGGACGATGTCACGATCCAGGTACTCACGCAGGCGCGTGAGCACATCATCCGCAAGACTTTCGATGCCCTCAAGGGCGTCAAGAACGCCATCGTCCATGTCTATAATTCCACGTCGGTTGCACAGCGCCAGCAGGTATTCCGCAAGGACAAGGAGCAGATCAAGCAGATGGCTGTCGACGGCGCGAAGCTCCTCAAGGAACTGACCGAAGAAGCCGGTGCCAACTACCGCTTCGAGTATTCGCCGGAGTCCTTCACGGGCACGGAGCCGGAATACGCCTTGGAAGTCTGCAATGCCGTGCTCGATGTATGGCAGCCGACGGCTGACCGCAAGGCCATCATCAACCTGCCGGCTACGGTCGAGATGAGCATGCCGCATGTTTTTGCCATGCAGGTCGCTTACATGAACAAACACCTCAAGTACCGCGACAATGTCGTCCTCTCGCTGCATCCGCACAATGACCGCGGCTGCGGCGTGGCCGATACGGAGATGGGTGTCCTGGCCGGTGCAGACCGCGTCGAAGGCACGCTGTTCGGCAATGGCGAGCGCACGGGCAATGTCGATATCATTACGGTGGCGATGAACATGTTCGCCCTCGGCGTTGATCCGGAGCTCGATTTCTCGAATATGCCGGAGCTCGTCGAGATGTATGAGCGTGTGACGCGCATGCATGTTTCGCCGCGTCAGCCGTATGCCGGTGACCTCGTGTTCGCTGCATTCTCGGGTTCGCATCAGGATGCCATCGCGAAGGGCATGCACTGGAAGGAAGAGAAGAACCCGGACAAATGGACGCTGCCGTACCTCTACATCGATCCGAAGGATGTCGGCCGCGAGTACGACGGCGATGTCATCCGCATCAACAGCCAGTCCGGCAAAGGCGGCGTCGGCTTCATCATGGAGCAGAAGTACGGCATCGATATGCCGAAGAAGATGCGCGAGGATTTCGGTTACTGCGTCAAGGGTGTTTCCGATCACAAGCATAAGGAGCTCATGCCGGATGAGATTTATCAGATCTTCCAGGATGAGTATGTCAATGTCGATTCGCCGTACAAGCTCGACGATTTCCTGCTCAAGAAGGAGCCGGACGGCACGCGCAAGGGCACGGTCGACATTTTCGTCAACGGCAAGTCGGAGACGTTCATTGCCAAGGGCAACGGCCGCCTCGATGCCGTTTCCAATGCATTGCAGCAGAATCTCGGCGTGAGTTACAAGGATCTGACGTACAGCGAGCACGCGCTGGAAATCGGCCAGAACAGCCGCGCGATGGCCTATATCGGCATCACGAACGATGATGGACACATCACTTGGGGTGCCGGCATGGATACGGATATCATCACGGCTTCCATCCAGGCGCTCATCAGTGCCATCAACCGCATGAAGGCCGGTAAATAAACAAAAGACAGTAAAAGCTGACGTATGGACGAGATCCGTACGTCAGCTTTTTGTTTGCAAACCACAGCCTGCCGCGGCGTTCCGACATCCGGCATGAAGTTCATTCGTGTTGGGCCCCAGCCCTGCGGGCAGTCGCTGGACGCTTCCAGGCGGAATACATCCCTCCGCTTGGGCTCATGCCTTTCGTCGCTGGTCTGACTGTTTGTATTTTTACAGGTGCCGGTAGAGATTGACGAGATGGATGATCAGGTCATCGGGGATGAGGGCGCCGAAGAAGCGGTCGAGTGTTGAGACGAGGTCGGGCGTGCAGATGGCGCGCTCGTTTTGCGCGGCGTGCAGCGAACGGCGCGCGACAGTATGTTTGTCCGTGGCGAGCGGGAAGCCGTGAAAGAGGACCTCGTGGTCGGTTTCCTTGGCCCCGGCGATGAATTCGGTATTGCGGATCCAGTACGGGCAGACGGCCGTGACCGAGATGCCGCGTGGCGCGAGCTCCGCGCAGAGGCCGCGGCTGTAGCGCAGCAGGAAGGCCTTGGTGGCGGCGTAGGTCGTCAGGTAAGGGATGGGCTGGAAGGCGGCGCAGGAACAGACCTCGATGATATGAGAGCCTTCCTTCATGTGCGGCAGGCATAGTTCTGTCATGGCCGTGGCCGCACGGCAGTTGAGCTCAATCATGCGGCTTTCGGTCATCACGCCGATCGTCTCGCAGCTGCCGATGCGGCCGAAGCCTGCGGCGTTTATGAGCCAGTTCACGGTGAGGTCCTCTGTATGCTGCAGGCGGTCGCGTACCTGCCGCAGGGATTCTTCCCGCGTGAGGTCGAGCGGCAGCAGGCGGCAGGGCAGGGGCAGAGAGCGGGCAAGCATTTCGAGCCGTTCCTTTCTTCTGGCGATGAGCCAGATTTCCTCGAGCCCGGTCTCCTCGGCGAGCAGCCGGGCGTATTCCGCCCCGAGGCCGCTCGAAGCACCCGTAATGATGGCAATGCGCATGATGATTCCTCCCCAGCATCGTTTTCTTTTATTATACCGTTTAGACTTTTTTGTGTATAATAGAAGATATGTGATTTTGAGCAATAATCCTGCCGAGAGGCAGGTTCGGGAGGGAAACGTGTTGAACGAAGAGCGGGCGGATATGGGCTTTGCGGCCTTGAAGGAATTGCGGGCCAAAAGCCCTGCCTGGCGGCTGCTGGCGGCAGAACACGGGCCGCTGGCCGCGGCCTTCTTTTATGAGGTCTTTCTGCAAAAGAGAACGCGGGCTTTGCCCGAGGAGAAGCTGCTCGATGCGCTGACCAGCTTCCTTTATGAGACGGGAGCCGCGGGAAATACGGCGGAACTTGCGCGGCAGGCCGGCAGCCTGCTTCTGAGCTGGTCGGACGAGCAGCACCGCTGGCTGCGGCGCTTCTACGGTCCCGATAACGAAGTGCTCTACGATCTGACATCTGATGCCCAGAAAGCCGTGGAATGGCTCGCAGGGCTTCATCATCGCCCGTTCATCGGCACGGAATCGCGGCTGCGCACGGTCTTCTCGCTGCTGCATGAGGTGGAGCGCGAGACGGACCGGGATCCGCAGCACCGCATGGACTGGCTGCGCCGGCAGAAGGATGCCATCGAGCGGGAGATGGCGGCGATTGAGGCGAGCGGCAGGGTGGAGCCTGCGCTCAGCGCTGTCCAGGTCAAGGAACGCTTCCTGCAGGCCGTGCAGACTTCTGAGGGACTGCTCGCCGATTTTCGCGAGGTCGAGGAGAATTTCCGCCTGCTCGAGCACCGGCTCATGACGGACGTCATGACCTGGAAACAGGGCAAGGGCGATCTGCTCGAGGAGATTTTCGCGCAGCGCGATGTCATCCGTCAGTCGGAGCAGGGGCAGAGTTTTGAGGCGTTCTGGCGCTTTCTCATGACGGGATTCAAGCAGGAGGATTTCCGCGCAACGCTTGCCCATCTCGAGGAGGTGCCGGAGCTTTGCTCACTGCTCAAAGAACATCCGCTCGGCGAGATGATGCAGGACTGGCTGCGCGCGGCGGCTGCCGTGGAGCAGACGGTGGGAGCGCTTGACAAGCAGATTCGCCGCTTCGTCGATGAACACACCTTGCAGGAGGAACGGTACATCTATGAGCTCATCGGCCGCATCGAGCAGCGGGCAGCAAAGCTTCCGGAGGTGCCGAACGGCCCGTTCACGGCCATCGACGGCATGGCACCTTCCATCTCTCTGCCGATGGACCGGCGCATGTTCGTCCTGCCTAAGCGCACGCGGCTGCGCGATCAGGATCTCATCGAGGGGGTGGCCGATGGCCCCGTGACGGCACTGCTGCGGGAACGCCCGATTGACCGCCGGCGCCTGCAGGCGCAGATTGACGGCATGCTGGAGCAGCAGGAAACGGTGACGCTCGGCGAGGTGATCCGCTCTCATCCGCTCGAGCAGGGACTTGGCGAACTGCTCGCCTATCTCGTCATCGCGAGCCGCCGCGAAGGCAGCGAGGTGCGGGAGGATGAGTGGCAGGACATCCTCTACTGCAGGGATGGCCGGGATGTGGCTGCGCGCTGCGAGACGATTGTCTTTCACCGGAAACGGCCGGATGGCCGCCATCATCATGCCGCAAGGAAAGGAGAACACGCTTAATGGGAATCGAAAATCGGGATGACAGGACGGTCTGGGAAGATACGGAACCGGAAGCTGGCGTGACTTCGTCGGGAGAAGCCGCGTTTTCTTCCGACAAAGAACAGGCAGCCGATGCCGCTCCGCTCGCGCGCGCGGCCATTGCGCTCCTGCGCGGCGTCGTCTTTCGCGATAAGGATGAGGCGCTCTGGCAGACGGTATGGAAAGAACGCGTGCGGCTCATGGATTACTTTCGCGTCATTGGCCTGCAGCTCTACGTCGATGAAGCCGATGAATACGCTTATCTGCGCCAGGACGAATCCTCGGGGCTGCCGCGCATCATGCCGCGTCATCCGCTGGGCTTCAGCCTCAGCATGATGCTCGTGACGCTGCGGAAGAAACTAGGAGAATTCGATGCAGCCCGCGGCGATGCGCGCCTCATCGTGACGCGCGACGATCTGGCACTCTCGCTGCGCCCGTATTTCCCGCCCGTGACGAATGAGACGCAGTTCCTCATGCGCGTTGACCGCGACATCCAGCAGGCCGTGCAGATGGGCTTTCTCGAGCCGGCTGGGGCGGAGGCGGCCTATGCCGTGCGCCCGCTCCTGCGCAGCTTCGTGACGGCGGAATGGCTGCGTGATTTTGAGGCGCGCCTTAAGGAATACGAGGCATACGGTCAGCAGGACGGTGGAGAGGAGGCCGGAAAATGAATTTATTTGATACGACGGGCGAGCTTCCGAAGCTCGGCTACCGCCTGCAGCGGCTCGAGGTCTATAACTGGGGAACGTTCGACCAGCGCGTCTGGTCGTTTGAACTCGGCGGCGAGGCTGCACTGCTCACAGGCGATGTCGGCTCCGGCAAGTCGACGCTCGTCGATGCCATACTGACGCTGCTCGTGCCGCCGCGCAAAGTCACGTACAACAAGGCGGCCGACGCCGATGCACGTGAACGCGACCTCGCGAGCTACGTGCTCGGCTATTATGCGCAGCGCCGGACCGAGGACGGCGGCGGACGCCCGCTGGCCCTGCGCGACCGCAGTCAGTACAGCGTCATCCTCGGAATTTTTGCCGATGAGAATTTCGGCAAGACGATGACGCTCGCGCAGGTCTTCTGGTTCCGCGATGAGAGCATCCGCTATCCGAGCCGTTTCTACGTGGCAGCCAATAAGGAGCTCCATATCTGCGATGCGTTCAGCAAGATTGGCCCGGATATGCGCCGCTTCAAGAAGGAGCTTTCCTCGCAGGAAGGCCTCGAGGTCTTCGATGACTATCCGGCCTATGCGCGCGTCTTTCGGCGCGCGTTCGGCCTTCATCAGGAACAGGCCATGGAGCTCTTCCAGCAGACCGTCTCGATGAAGAAGGTCGATTCGCTGACGGACTTCGTGCGCCAGAGCATGCTCGATGTGCCGGATACGGATGCCTATGTCGAGAACCTGCTGCACCATTACCACGACCTGGAGGCGGCGCATCAGTCTGTCCTGCAGGCGCGGAGTCAGCAGGAGCTCTTGAAGCCTCTGGTTGAGGACGGCATGGCCTACCGCCGCCTGCAGCGCCGCCGTCAGGAACTCATCGACATGCGCGAGGTGCTGCCGGCCTGGCTCGCGGGCATGGCCTGCGAGGCTCTCTCGAAGAAGGCGGAAAGCCTGCAGCAGGAGCAGGCCGCGCGCCAGCGGGAATTTGACGACGAACAGCGGCGTCAGGAGGCGCTTGAACAGGAATTCCTGACGGCAAGCCAGGCCCTTGCCCAGCATGGCGGGCAGCGCCTCAGCGAGCTCGTCGGCAGGATCAGGCTGGCGGAAGCAGCCCTCGCCGCGCGCGAGGAGGCTGCCGCCAAGTATGGCGAGGCCCTTTCGTCTGCCGGCGTGACCGGCTGCCGTCTCCCGCAGAGCCTGGAGGAATTCGCGGAAAACCGGGAGAAAATCACTGCCTTGCGTCAGGCTGCCGAGCAGCGCCTCGACGAGATCGGCGACGAGCGCGCCACGGCCCGCAGCAACGAGGTGGAGATGAAGAAGCGCGCGGAAACGCTCGCGACGGAGCTGACCTCTCTGCGCGGCCGTCAGTCGAACATCCCGCACGAGTACGTCAGGCTGCGCGAGCAGCTGGCGGAAAGCCTGAACCTCGCGCCGAGTGAGATGCCGTTCGTCGGCGAGCTCCTGGAGGTCCGCGAGGATGAACAGGAATGGGAAGGGGCGCTCGAGCGCCTGCTGCACAGCTTCGGCCTCTCGCTCATCGTGCCGCAGACGCATTACGGCGAGGTGGCCAACTGGCTCGAGCGCCATCCGCTGCACCTGAAGCTCGTCTACTACTGCGTCGATGAGCTTGTGCAGGAAAACTTGCCGGAGGTCCCTCAAGATGCAGCCTGCAGCAAGCTGAACCTTCGCGAAGATTCCCCGTATGCGAATTGGCTGCAGGCGGAACTTGCGCGCCGCTTTGCCCATACGTGTGTCGAGGAAATGAAGAAGTTCCGCCATGCGCGCTTCGCGTTGACGAAAGCCGGCCAGATCAAGACGGGCGGCCGCCGTCATGAGAAGGATGACCGCCGCGATATCGGCGACCGCAGCCGCTACATCCTGGGCTTCTCGAATCAGCGCAAGGTCCAGGCACTCGAAGCGGAGCAGCTCGACCTGCAGGAGGAGGAACGCTACTTCCATCAGGCGGCCCAGAAACTCAAGCGGGAAGAAAGGGACATCCAGGGGAAACTGCGCCAGTTTGACCGGCTCACGGCCGTGACGGACTTTGACGCAATTGATACGGAGCCGCTGCGAAAATCCCTCGGCGCCCTGCGAGAGGAACGCCGGCAGCTCGAACAGGGCAATGAGGATTACCGCCTGCAGCAGCAGCGCGTGCAGGACTTGCAGGAACGCCGCGCAGCTCAGCAGAAAAAGATGTATCTTCTGCGCGATGCCCTGACGCGCGGTGCGCAGAGCCTGCAGGACCTTTCCGGGCGCATGCAGGCGGCAAAGGCTAGCCGGGATGCCGTTCCCAGCACGAAGTGGCAGGTAATCTCGCCGCTGCTTGAGCGCGACCGGCCGGACAAAAGCGGCGACGCACAGTCTGGCAGGGATCTGCGCATGGCGTATGAAGCCTGGCTGAAAAAGCATCTGGAACGCGCTGATGAGGAGCTTGCCGCGCGCAGCAGCCGCATGGTCAGCCAGATGGCGCTGTTCCGGGAACGCTATCCGCAGGCAGGGCGTGACCTTGCCGTCACGCCGGAAGCCCTGCGCGATTACGAAGCCATCCTCGAGCGATTGCAGGCAGATGATCTGCCGCGCTTCGAGAGCCGTTTCCGCGCCTTGCTGCGGGAAAACACCATCAAGCAGATGACGCTCTTCCGGGCGCATCTCGAGGCGGCGGCCCGCGACATCGAGGAGCGCATCGCGCGCATCAACACCTCGCTTTACGACATTGACTACAATCCCGGACGCTACATCCAGATGGAATGCGTGCAGGCGGCTGACGAGCGCGTGCGTTCCTTCCGCATGGACCTGGCAGCCTGCACGGACGCGGAGTCAGAGCATCCGGACGAGGCTGCTGCCTATGGCGAGCAACAGTTCCAGAAGGTGTCGGCCATGGTGCAGCGCCTCGAGGGGCGTCCCGGCCACACGGGCGAAGATCTTGCCTGGCGCCGTCACGTCACCGACGTGCGCAACTGGTTTGCCTTCGCAGCAGCCGAGCACTGGCGTGAGGACGACAGTGAATACGAGCATTACACGGATTCGGGCGGCAAGTCCGGCGGGCAGAAGGAAAAGCTCGCCTACACGATCCTTGCGGCCAGCATCGTCTACAACTTCGGCATCGAGGGCAAGCATGCGGGCGAGCAGTCCTTCCGTTTCGTCGCCATCGACGAGGCCTTTCTCAAGAGTTCGGATGAGGCGGCGGCCTTTGGACTCGAGCTCTTCCGCAAGCTGGACCTCCAGCTGCTCGTGGTGACGCCTCTCCTGAAGCTTGCGACCATTGAGCCGTATGTGCGCCATGTGGGTTTCGTCTATTTCCATGATGATGAGCATCGTTCGTATCTGCAGAATCTCTCCATCGAGGAGCTGCGTGCGCAGCAGGATGATCCACAGCCAGCGAACAATAACGACGAATGATAAAAAATCCCGCTCCTGGGAACATGTCCTGGGAAGCGGGATTTTTACATCCTTTGCAGGATGAGGCGCATTATTTATCGGTGAGCACGACACGCGCTTCGTAAGGCTGCAGAATGCCAGCTTTATGGCTCGGGTAATTCGAGATGAGTTCCTCGCCCGGATTTTCGTCAAAGAGGCTGCAGGGAACCTCGTGCTCCGTCCAGTTGCAGGCGACTGTCAGGCGCTTGCCGTCGAGCTCGCGCGCGAAGGCGTAAATCGTCTCACTGTCCTCGAGCAGCGGCTCGAAGGTGCCATAGACGATGATGGGATGTGCATGGCGCAGCCGGATGAGCTTCTGGTAGTAGTAGAAGGTGGAATCCGGGTCCTTGAGCGCGGCTTCGGCGTTGATTTCCGTGTAATTTGGGTTGACGGCGAGCCAGGGCCTGCCTGTCGTGAAGCCGGCGCTGGCACTGGCATCCCACTGCATCGGCGTGCGCGCGTTGTCGCGGGCCACGGTATCGAAGCACTGGAGCATCGTCTCGGCCGATACCTTCTTCTGCTCGTCGACATACTGGTGCCAGGCATTAATTTCCTCGAGATCCTGGCAGTCTGCGAGCGAGTGGAATTTCATATTCGTCATGCCGAGTTCCTCGCCCTGGTAGATGTACGGCGTGCCTTTCTGCATGTGCAGACAGGTCGCGAGCATCTTGGCGGAGAGCACACGCCACTTGGGGCTGTCGTTGCCGAACATCGAGACGCAGCGCGGCTGGTCGTGATTGTCGAGATAGAGTGAGTTCCAGGCCTTGCCCTCAAGCTCCCGCTGCCATTTGTTGAGGATGGCACGGACCTTCGGCATCTGCGGCTTGCCCGTCGTCCACTTGTCGATGATGCTGCCCTTGCCGTTCTCCGGGCCGACATGCTCGAACTGGAAGACCATGCCGAGCTCTTTGCCGTCGCTGCGCGCGTACTTCTTGGCCTCATCAATCGTGACGCCGGCAGCTTCGCCGACGGTCAGCAGATCGTAATGGGAGAGCACGCGGCGGTTCATCTCCTGCAGGTATTCATGGACGCGCGGCCCATTGCAGACGTGCGGCGAAAGGTCGCCGTAGCCGTCCGCCTTGACGGGGCCGTCCGGGAAGGACTGGTCCTTCGAGATCATCGAGATGACATCCATGCGGAAGCCGTCGATGCCTTTCTCGCACCACCAAGTCATCATGTCGAAGACGGCATCGCGGACCTTGGGGTTCTCCCAATTGAGGTCGGGCTGTTTCTTCGAGAAACAGTGCAGGTAATACTGATCCGTTGCCTCATCGTACTGCCAGGCCGGGCCGCTGAAGTACGACTCCCAGTTGTTCGGTGCGCCGCCGTTCCTGCCATCCTTCCAGATGTAGAAATCGCGGTACGGATTCTCGCGGGACTTGCGGCTCTCGACGAACCAGGCATGCTCATCGGACGTATGGTTGACGACGAGATCCATGACGAGTTTGATGCCGGCCTCGTGTGCCGTCTTGAGCAAGGTGTCGAAATCCTCCATCGTGCCGAAATCGTCCATGATGGCCCGGTAATCGGAGATGTCATAGCCGTTGTCGTCGTTCGGGGACTGATAAATCGGGGAGAGCCAGATGACGTTGACCCCGAGCTTCCGGAGATAGGGGATGCGGTGCGTGATGCCCGCCAGATCGCCGATGCCATCTCCGTTGGAATCCTGGAAGCTGCGCGGATAGATTTGATAGATGACGGCCTCTTTCCACCAGGCCTTCTGTTCATTTGCCATAAAAAAACCTCCTGCCAAATCTTGATGTTTCTTATTTCGTTTCTTCCAGCGGTGATTCCTACCCGAAACCGGTACAAAAAAAGGACATAAGTCCGAAGTTTTTTGGTCATATGTCCTTTTATCTTTATATTTTAAGACTTATAATAATATTGTTTATTGAAAACGAGAGAGATTCTTGGAGCATCGCTCCGAGAGAGAAAATGGAGGAATGACGATGACGTTCATGAGCAAGAAGAAGAGCCTGCTGGTTGCTGCCGCTTTGGGGATTTCGCTGATCACGGGTGCACCGCAGACGACGTTTGCCGCAGAAGCACAGGCTTACACGCAGCAGGATCTCAACGCCGAACTGACGATGGCCGCTGCCTGGATGCAGAACTCGGCCGAATACCGCGAGCTCTGCTATCAGGCATACAATGCCGCTCTTGACCAGGTCGTGCGCGCCGTGGCTCATCACAAGGCTGGCGACAAGCCGCTGGCCATCGTGCTCGATGCCGACGAGACGGTTCTTGACAACAGCGCCTTTGAGGCTGGCCTCATCGGCACGGACAATGCCTACACCAACAAGAACTGGGATGCCTGGTGCGCTGCCGCCAAAGCCACGGCCATGCCGGGTGCCGCAGAGTTCCTGCAGTCGGTTGACAAGCTCGGCGTCGACATCTTCTATGTCACGAACCGCAGCATGAAGACGCAGTATGATGGCTCGGCCAAGAACATGAAGGCCGTCGGCTTCCCGCAGATCGACCGCGAGCACATGCTCTTCAAGACGGATACGAGCAACAAGCAGCCGCGTTACGATGCGGTCAGCCAGAAATACGATGTCGTCGTCTACCTCGGCGACAATGCAGGCGATCTGCCAATCGGCACGTACCACAAGGGCCAGAAGGAGCGCAATGCTCTCGTTGACCAGCACAAGGCAGAGTTTGGGCATCGCTTCATCGCCCTGCCGAACCCGACGTACGGCGATTGGGAGCCGGCGCTTAAGCAGGATGGCAAATTCGGCGATTACTGGAAACTGACGCCGGAGGAGAAGAGCAAGGTCCGCAACGAGGCCATGCGCAAGTGGCAGCCGGAAGGAACGAAAACGGCTGATGCCGCTCAGGCTGCCAAATAACGGGCGGACAAACGTATAACACCATATGGATGAACAGGGGACGTTCCGGCACGCATATATGTGCCGGGAACGTCCCCTGTTCTTTTCTGTGCATAAAAAAATTCCCGACACATCGTGTCGGGAATCCTGCTGCAGGTCACGCAGCCTTTGCTGAAACCTGTTGTTGTCATATAGTGGTGCGCTCGGGCAGAGTCGAACTGCCGCTTTCGGCTCCGGAGGCCAACGTCCTATCCACTGGACTACGAGCGCATATGTCCGGAACAGGAAATAGTATACCATGAACGGTATGCTTTGTCAACGATACGGCAGCCGGCAGCCCTTCAGAGACGGTCAGGGATCGGTGCGGAAGCCGTTGCCCTCGATGAAATTGCAGACGCGGTCGGTGAGCGACGCGAGCACGAGATAACAGACGACACTGACGGCGAAGAAGAGGACCGGTACCGCGATGCATATGAGCGTGAGCTCCAGGATGTGATAATCCACGCGGACGCGGATGTATTCCGAAAGAAATGCGGCAGCGACGATGAGCGCATAGCCCCTGGACCAATCCATGACAAACCTCCTGTAACAAAGCGATCAACTTACGAGATTGTTTCATTATATCACAGTGCGGTCGTTTGACAAGTGGACTGACAGGAAAATCCGGAAATGCGAAGAAGAAAACGGCAGAAATACAAAAACAGGCCCCGTCATGCGCGTAAACGCAGGTCGGGGCCTGTTGAGATGCCGTCATTTTTATCGTTTGGGATGGTTCTTGAGGAAGTTCTCGATGCGCGCGAGGGCTTCGGAAATCTTGTCGATGGACGTCGCGTAGGAGCAGCGCACATGACCTTCGCCGCAGGCGCCGAACGCGGAACCCGGGATCAGAGCGACGTGTTCGCTCTTCAGGAGTTCCTCGGCAAATTCCTCGGAGGTGTAGCCCGTGCTCGTGATGCTCGGGAAGATGTAGAAGGCACCTTTCGGTTCGAAGCAGGAGAGGCCCATCTTCGTGAAGCCGTCGTAGATGAGGTGACGGCGGCGGTCGTATTCCGCGACCATCTTCTGCATGTACTTTTTGCCGTGGCGCAGGGCCTCGATGGCGGCAATCTGAGCCGTGATCGGCGCGCAGAGCATCGTGTACTGGTGGATCTTCGTCATCGCGCTGATGATGGTCGGATTGCTCATCGCATAGCCGATGCGCCAGCCCGTCATCGCGTATGCCTTCGAGAAGCCGTTCAGGAGGATCGTGCGCTCCTGCATGTCGGGCAGTGAGGAGAAGCAGACGTGTTCCTCGCCGCCGTACGTGAGGTCGCCGTAAATCTCGTCGGAAATGACGATGAGGTCATGCTTCTTCGCGAAGGCTGCAATGGCCATGAGATCCTCACGGCGCATGATGGCACCCGTCGGGTTGTTCGGATAGCCGATGAGCAGTACCTTCGTCCTGTCGGTGACGTGCTCCTTGAGCTCCTGCGGCGTGATGCGGAATTCGTTTTCAATCTTGGCGGGCACGGCCACGGGAACGCCGCCTGCAAGCGTCGTGCAGGCCTGGTACGAGACGTAGCAGGGCTCCGGAATCAGGACTTCGTCGCCGGGTGCGAGGATGGCGCGCATCGCAAGATCGAGTGCCTCGCTGACGCCGACGGTCACGAGGATATCGGTCCTGGCCTCATACGAGCAGTCGTACTCTTCCTTATAGTGCCTGGCGATCTCTTCGCGCAGCTCGGGCAGGCCGCGGTTGGCCGTGTACGAGGTATAGCCCTGTTCGAGGCCGTAGACGCAGCTTTCGCGGATGGACCATGGCGTCACGAAATCCGGCTCGCCGACGCCAAGGGAGATGACATCTTCCATCTGGGCGGCGATATCAAAGAATTTGCGGATGCCGGACGGTGCAATGGCATTGACGGCGGGGGAAAGGCGGTCATGCCAGTCAGAGCGGGTCTCAATCATGGCGTCACCACCAGTCTGCGGTCGCGTTCCTCATCGTTGATGATGACGCCGTCCTTCTTGTACGGCTTGAGCATGAAATGGCTGCGCGTCTGCGTCACACCCTCAATCGTGGCGAGGCGTGTCGCGACGAAATTGGCCACGTCCTTCAGCGATTTGCCCTCGATGATGACGAGCAGGTCGAAGCTGCCGCTCATGAGGTAGACCGTGCGGACCTCGTCGAAACGGTAGATGCGCTCGGCAATCGCGTCGAAGCCGACCTCGCGCTGCGGGGTCAGGTTGATCTCGATGATGGCCGTGACCGTATCCGTGCCGAATTTTTCCCAGTTGATCAGCGTGTTGTAGGACAGGATAATCTTGTCCTTCTCGAGCTTCTTGATGTCCTGCTCGACCTCGTATTCACTGCGGTGCAGCATGGATGCCAGCTCACTGACGGGGCGGCGCGCGTCATGTTCCAGGAGCTCTAGCAGTTCTTTCATGTTCCAGGCCCTCCTTTTGGTCAAATCACATGTAAAACAATTCATAGAAATTAGAACAATTATATCATAAGTGCAAGCAATAATAAAGCAAATGCTGATACTATCCACCAGAAGGAAACAAATGATGAATAACTGCTGGACAAGCGTCTCTTTGCGAAAAGATTGTGATGGCTTCTTGCATCTGCCAAATCTTTTCGGTACAATACGAATATAGAAGCAAATTTTCACGTCTGCACCCGTGGCAGCTCCTGCGGGCAAGATTGCAGTCGATCGCTTGTGAGGGAATTGGTTCATCTCGTTGTATTTGGAGGAAAGAAACACTCATGACGGTAAGAAGAATTTTCGTAGAAAAAAGACAGGGATTCGATATCGCAGCTCAGCAGCTCTGCGACGACCTCAAGGAGACCTTCCATCTCGAAGGCCTGCAGTCGGTGCGGATCATCAAGCGCTACGATATGGAAGGTCTCAGCGAGGAAGAGTATGAGCAGGTCAAGTTCGTCGTCTTCGCCGAAGCTCCGGTAGACCAGGTCTACGAGGAGACGCTGCCGGATTTCCCGCAGTCCCGCGTATTTGCCGTCGAGTACCTGCCAGGCCAGTATGACCAGACAGCCGACTCGGCCGCCCAGTGCGTCCAGCTCGTCACGCAGAAGGAACGCCCGGAAATCGCGACGGCCCGCGTCATCGTGCTGACGGGCGAGGTCAGCGATGCCGACTTTGCCAAGATTAAGGATTACTGCATCAACGCCGTCGAGAGCCGCGAGGCCTCGCTCGAGAAGCCGGAATCCCTCGACATGGTGACGACGGAGCCGGCCGATGTCGAAGTCCTGAGCGAATTCAACGACCTCGATGAAACCGGTTTGCACGCTTTCATGGATGCGCGCGGCTTTGCCATGAGCTTTGAGGACCTTAAGTTCTGCCAGACGTATTTCCGCGACACGGAGCACCGCGCCCCGACAATCACGGAGCTGCGCGTCATCGACACGTACTGGTCGGACCACTGCCGCCACACGACATTCACGACGGCCATCGACGACGTGAAGATCGAGGACGGCTATTTCACGCCGGCCATGAAGAAGGCGTATGACCAGTATATGAAAGACCGCAAAGACCTCTACGGTGAGGATACGGACCGCGCGGTCACGCTCATGGACATCGCTGTCATCGGCATGAAGGCACTGCGCAAGCAGGGCCTGCTCGAAGACCTCGATAAATCCGAGGAAATCAATGCCTGCAGCATTGAGATCAAGGCCGATATCGGCGGCAGGCAGGAAGACTGGCTCGTCATGTTCAAGAACGAGACGCACAACCATCCGACGGAAATCGAGCCGTTCGGCGGCGCGGCCACCTGCCTCGGCGGTGCCATCCGCGATCCGCTCTCCGGCCGTTCCTACGTCTATCAGGCCATGCGTGTGACGGGCGCTGCCGATCCGCGCCGCCCGTTCAGTGAGACGCTGCCGGGCAAGCTGCCGCAGAAGAAAATCACGCTCGGCGCCGCAGCCGGCTACAGCTCCTACGGCAATCAGATCGGCCTCGCGACGGGCCAGGTCCGCGAAGTCTACCACGAAGGCTACATGGCCAAGCGCATGGAAATCGGCGCCGTCATCGCGGCGGCACCGAAGGAGAACGTCGTGCGCGAGCGTCCGGCAGCCGGCGACATCATCGTGCTCGTCGGCGGCCGCACGGGCCGTGACGGCTGCGGCGGTGCAACGGGTTCCTCGAAGGAGCATACGGAAGAATCGCTGACGACCTGCGGCGCTGAGGTCCAGAAGGGCAATCCGCCGACGGAGCGCAAGATTCAGCGCCTCTTCCGCAACCCGAGCGTCTCGCGCATGATCAAGCGTTGCAACGACTTCGGTGCCGGCGGCGTTGCCGT
The DNA here is from genome assembly GCF_003475755.1 of Mitsuokella sp. AF33-22. Lineage (NCBI taxonomy): Bacteria > Bacillati > Bacillota > Negativicutes > Selenomonadales > Selenomonadaceae > Mitsuokella > Mitsuokella sp. AF33-22. Next base: position 57,982 of record NZ_QRQA01000014.1, read on the forward strand.
TGCCATCGGCGAGCTCGCCGACGGCCTCGTCATCGACCTCGATGCCGTCAAGAAGAAATACAAGGGCCTCGACGGTACGGAACTGGCCATCTCCGAATCGCAGGAGCGCATGGCCGTCGTACTTGACCCGAAGGATGTCGAAGCCTTCCAGAAGTTCTCGGATGATGAGAACCTCGAGGCGACGCCGGTCGCCGTCGTCACCGAGAAACCGCGCCTCATCATGAAGTGGCGCGGCAAGGAAATCGTGCAGATGAACCGCGCCTTCCTTGACACGAACGGCGTGCGCCAGCACGTCACGGCTGTCATCGCCCAGCCGGATACGGCCAAGCGCTACCTTTTCGAGGTGCCCGCAGCCGTCGCTGCCTGCGACGACCTCGCGGCAGCCTGGCTCAAGAACCTGCAGGACCTCAACGTCTGCAGCCAGAAGGGTCTTGCCGAACGCTTTGACTCGACCATCGGCGGCAACAGCGTGCTGATGCCGTTCGGCGGCAAGACGCAGCTGACCCCGTCTGAAGGCATGGTCGCCAAACTGCCGGTGCTCGGCGCAGAGACGAACACGGCCACGGCCATGACGTTCGGCCTCAATCCGGCCTTCACGACCTGGAGCCCGTTCCACGGTGCCCTGTATTCCGTGGTCGAGGCTGCGGCCAAGATGGTTGCACTCGGCGGCGATGCCTCCAAGGTTCGCCTGACCTTCCAGGAATACTTCGAGAGCCTCGGCAAGGACCCTGCGAAGTGGGGCAATCCGTTTGCCGCACTCATCGGCGCCCTCTGGGCTCAGCACGAGATGGGCATCCCGGCCATCGGCGGCAAGGACTCCATGTCCGGCACCTTTGAGCACATCCACGTGCCGCCGACGCTCGCCGCCTTTGCTGTCGACGTCATGAAGGCCGACCATGCGCTCTCGCCGGAGTTCAAGCAGGCCGACAGCTGCGTCTACCTCGTGCCGGCGCCGAAGGATGAGCAGGATCTGCCGGTCTTCGCGAAACTCCGCGAGAACTTTGCGAGGATCCATGACCTCACGGCTGCAGGCAAGGTACTCTCCGCACAGAGCATCGGCGTGGGCGGCGTCGCCGCTGCCGTCACGAAGATGGCATTCGGCAATGAGATCGGCTTCACCTTTGCGAAGGACATGACGAAGGAAGAACTCTTCTGCGCCGATTACGGCACGATTTTGCTCGAAGTGGCCGCTGGCGTCGACGTGGAAGCTGCGCTTGCCGGCACGGGCGCTTATGTGCTCGGCCAGACGACGGCTGCGCAGGAAATCGTCTGCAACGGCACGACGGTTGCGCTGAGCGCCGCCGTCGAGGCCTACACAACGCCGCTTGAGAAGATTTTTCCGACGAACGTCCACAAACAGGCAAAATCGGAAGCCATCTTCACGCCGTACACGAAGGGCAATGTTCTCACGGGCGGCACGCACATCGCGCGTCCACGCGTCTTCATCCCGGTATTCCCCGGCACGAACTGCGAGTATGATTCGGCCCGCGCCTGGGAGCGTGCCGGCGCCGCTGCCGAGACGCTGATTGTCCGCAACCTGACGCCGGCCGCCGTTGAAGAAACGGTCGCAGCCATCGTCAAGGGCATCGAGCAGGCCAACATCATCATGCTGCCGGGCGGCTTCAGCGGCGGTGACGAACCGGACGGCTCCGGCAAATTCATCGCGGCGATGTTCCGCAATCCGCGCATCAAGGAAGAAGTCATGAACCTGCTCGAGAAGCGCGACGGCCTGATGCTCGGCATCTGCAACGGCTTCCAGGCACTCATCAAGCTCGGTCTCGTGCCGTACGGCGAGATCCGCGACCTCTCGCAGAATTCCCCGACGCTCACGCACAACACGCTCGGCCGTCACGTCTCCTGCATGGTCGAGACGCGCGTCGCCTCGAACCTCTCGCCGTGGTTCAACAACGTCTCGGTCGGCGATGTCCACTCGATTGCCGTTTCCCATGGCGAAGGCCGCTTCGTAGCCGATGAGGCCACCATCGAGCAGCTGCGTCGCAACGGCCAGATTGCGACGCAGTACGTCGATGCCGCCGGCAATCCGTCGATGGACATCCCGTTCAATCCGAACGGCTCCATCGATGCCATCGAGGGCATCACGAGCCCCGACGGCCGCGTGCTCGGCAAGATGGGCCATTCGGAGCGCATCGGCGCCGACATCGCAAAGAACGTTCCGGGTGCCAAGGACCAGCAGCTCTTCGAGGCCGGTGTCCGTTACTACAAATAAGTCGCACACGGCTTGCCGTGTCCATGCCATAAAGATGAATCATGCGGTCAGCTCTGCTGGCCGCATTTCATCGCAAGGAGGGAATTTTTGTGGTTGGTATTGTAATCGTATCGCACAGCCAGAAGCTCGCGGAAGGCGTCAGGGAACTTGCTGCGATGATGACGCACGGCGACGTGCCCATCGAAGCGGCAGGCGGCCTTGAAGACGGCGTGCTCGGCACGAGTTTCTCGCGGGTCAAGACGGCCATTGAGGAAGTCTGCGGCACGGATGGTGCCGTCGTCCTCATGGATATGGGCTCCGCCGTCATGACGGCAGAGCTCGCCGTCGAGGAATGCCGCGACGACGCCGTGCGCCTCGTCGACTGCCCGCTCGTCGAGGGGGCGGTGCTCGCCGCCGTGGCCGCAGCAGGCGGCGCAGGGCTTGAGGAGGTCGTGCGCCAGGCGGAAGCAGCCCGTCAGATGAAGAAACTGGAATCCTGAACGCCGCGCGGCAGAACGCGGCACATCCCGCAAAGGACCGATTGAGCTCGTGCGTTCCAATCTCAATGCCGCAGAACGCGGCACATCCCGCAAAGGACAGCAAGTGAGTCAGTCACATACAGGATTTGACATCGTTGATATAATAAATGAATAACAAGTATAGTTTTCACCGGGGGGATGAGCATCATCGAATTCCAGTTATTGCAAAAAGAAGACAAACCGGTGCTGGACCGTTATTTTGCCAGCCGTTATTATGAGAATTCCCATTTTACGTTCACGAATTTCTACATGTGGCGTGAACCGTACCACATCCAGTGGGCCGAGGAAGATGGGATCCTCTACATGATCTGTGAATGGGAAGGACAGCACATGGCCATCCAGCCGTTCTGCGACGAAGACCGGTGGCAGGAGGCCGTCGATGCTTTCCTTGCTTATTTCAAGGAACAGGGCTGGCCTTTCTACTTCACGGGCCTCGAAAAGCCGTTTGCGGAATTCCTCGCAGGCTACAAGGGCGCGGCATTCACGATCGAAGACGATCGCGACAATTGGGATTACGTCTATGAGGCCGAAAAGCTCACGACGCTCTCGGGCCGCAAGCTCCATTCGAAGAAGAATCATCTCAATGCGTTCCGCAAGCTCTATCCGGAAGCCGAATACCTACCCATCACGGACGACATTATCACGGCCTGCAAGATTGAGCTCAACAACTGGTACAAGCTGCGCCTGCAGGATGAACCGGACGACCCCTTCATCGCCTGGGAGCGCAAGGCCATCCTTGAAATACTCAACGACTACGCGTATTTCAAGCTCAAGGGCGGTGCCATCCGGCTCGACAACCGCATCATCGCATTCACCTTCGGCGAGCCACTCAATGCGGACACGGCCGTCATCCATGTCGAGAAGGCCGACCCGAACATCCGCGGCGCGTATCCTGCCATCAACCAGGGCTTCGTCGCCAATGCCTGGCAGGACATGACCTACATCAACCGTGAGGAAGACATGGGCCACGAAGGCCTGCGCAAGGCCAAGGAGTCGTACAAACCGTTCAAGATGGTCGAGAAATTCAACGCCTGGATTGCGTAAGGAGCAGGGCTGACGAAGGATAAGAAATATCTGAAAATACCTTGCCAGTCCGCATGGGAATCGGTACAATAGTGATAGTGACAAGTATTTTTGCAAGGAGGGCTTTTTTATGGCAAAACGTTTCTTTGTATGCAAGACTTGTGGCAATATCGTCGGACTCATCGAGGACCGCGGCGGTACGCTCTCGTGTTGCTCGGCTCCGATGACGGAGCTCATCCCGAACACGCAGGATGCCGCGCAGGAAAAACACGTACCGGAAGTGACGTTTGACCGCGAAGGCGGCGAAGTCACCGTCCAGGTCGGCAAAGTCGCGCATCCGATGCTGCCGGAACACTACATCGAGTGGATTCATCTCCAGACGGAGCAGGGCGCTCAGATCAAGCACCTCAAACCCGGTGACACGCCGGAAGCCGTCTTCAAGGTAGCCGGCGACGACAAGCCCGTAGCGGCCTTCGCCTACTGCAATCTCCACGGCCTCTGGAAAGCAGACTTCTAAAAGCATATCGTCACGCACAAGACTCGCTGTCAACCACAGCGGGTCTTTTTTAGCCTTCCCCGCGCACGGGGAAGGGGGACCGCGCAGCGGTGGAAGAGGTCCATGGATTGACGTGAAAGAACAACACTTGACTATGCTGTCTTCACAAGCGTCGCAGCCCCGCGCACGGGCGCGAAGCGCGGGATGCCGGGGGCATCCCCGGAGAAGGGGGACCGCGCAGCGGTGGAAGAGGTCCATGGACTGACGGGAAAGAACAACACTTGACTATACGTCTTCACAAGCGTCGCAGCCCCGCGCATGGGCGCAAAGCGCGGGATGCCGGGGGCATCCCCGGAGAAGGGGGACCGCGCAGCGGTGGAAGAGGTCCTGAAGAAAAATTTTCGATTTTCCGGCACAGTACAGAATTCGATGCTATAATGGTCGTTGTATGATTTTTTGCATGAATTTGTGGAAAAATTTTTCTGGAAAGGGTATACTAGCGATGAAGAAGATTCTTGTATCCTGTCTTTTGACGGCGGTCATCGTGGTGGCGGCGATGGTTGTTGGGGCAGGATATTTTGTTGGCAATTACTTTGTGCATTTCGGCCTGGAACGCGGGACGGCGGAGAATCCGCAGGAGCCGCCGAAGGCGTATGCACTCTTGATGCCGCCGGAGGCCCGGCAGTTCACGAAGCCGGATTATCCGTCCGAGGAGTGGGAGCTGACGTCGTTTGACGGCCTCATGCTCAAGGCCACGCGTTTTTCGCCGGGGCAGGACGGACACCGTTGGGTCATCGTGGCGCACGGATATGGCTGCACGCAGCAGAATTCGTGGTATATCGCGGCGAATTATCTCGCGCGCGGGTATCAGGTGCTGACGCCGGACCTCAGGGCTTCGGGCGCGAGCGAGGGGCGTTATCTGACGATGGGATATCGCGAGAGCCGCGACCTTGTCGACTGGGCGAAGAAGATTGCCCGCACGGACCCCGATGCGAAGATCATTCTGCACGGTGTCTCGATGGGGGCGGCTTCCGTCATGATGGCCTCGGCTGCGCCGGAGCTGCCGCAAAATGTCGTGGCCTGCGTGGAAGACTGCGGCTATACGGATGCGTACGATTTGCTCGCGTATCAGCTCGAGTCGTCCTTTGGCCTGCCGTCTTTCCCGGCGATGAATCTGCTCGACTGGCGCTGCAAGGCCAAGACGGATTTCAGCCTGCATGAGGCTTCGCCGCTCGTGGCGGAGCAGCACGCGAAGATCCCGACGCTCTTTATCCATGGCGATAAGGATACGCTCGTGCCGTCTGAGATGGCCCGCCAGCTCTACGATGCCTCGACGGCTCCACAGAAGCAGCTGATGATGGTGTCGGGAGCCGTGCATGCGGCGGCCAGCCAGCAGGATCAGAAAAAGTATTTCGCGACGATCCGCGATTTCGTCGCACCGTATATGGAGGGAATCAAATGAAGGCAGTCGTGACGCGTGTGACGTCCGCGAGCGTGACCATCGAGGGGACGGTTCGCGGCAGGATCGAGAACGGATTCCTCGTGCTCCTGGGCGTGGGGCCTGAGGATACGGAGGAGGTTTGCGACCATCTGGCTGAGAAGGTCGCCCATGTCCGGGTCTTTTCGGATGAAGCGGGCAAGATGAACAAGAGCATTGATCAGGTGGGCGGGGCGTTCCTCGTCATTTCGCAGTTCACGCTCTATGCGGATCTCAAGAAGCGCCGCCCGGGCTTTTCGCATGCGGCGAAGCCGGAGCTTGCGGAGCCTCTTTATGAGCGCTTCATGGCGGATCTGCGCGCCAAAGGCTTCCACGTCGAGCACGGGGAGTTCGGGGCGGAGATGCAGGTCGCTTCGGTCAACGATGGCCCGGTCACGCTGCTCTTTGATACGGATGAAGTTTGATGGCTGAGATAATGATAAAGAATGGAAAGGAATATATCATGAACCAGGAATTACTGACCTCGTATGCACGGCTGGTCGTGCGCGTGGGTGTCAATCTGCAGAAGGACCAGATTCTCGTGATCCAGTCGCCAATCGAGTGTGCGGCGTTTGCGCGCACGATTGCAAAAGAAGCGTTTGCGGCCGGTGCGCATGATGTCGTGGTGAGCTGGGGCGATGAAGAGCTCGCGCATATCCGCTATGCGGAGGGCGATAAGCAGCTTTTCACGGAGTTTCCCGAGTGGCGCCGGGCGTTCTTTACGGATTACGCCGAGCAGGGTGCAGCCTTTGTGTCGATTGCGGCGCGCGATCCCGAGATTTTCCAGGACATCGATGCCGAGAAGCTCAAGCTCGCGAATCAGGCGGCTGGGGCGGCGCTTCTTGAGTACCGCGCACGCCTGATGAACAACCGGAATACGTGGTGCGTCGTGTCGGTGCCGACGAAGTCCTGGGCGCGCAAGGTATTCCCACAGCTTGGCGAGGAAGAGGCCGTCGCGCGTCTCTGGCGGGAGATCTTCCAGACGGTCCGCGTGGGCGAAGGCATCGACACAGTAGCTGCCTGGCGCGAGCATATCGATTTCCTGCATCGGGCGGCGGATTTCCTCAACCGCCACGATTTCCAGTTTCTGCATTACACGAACGCTCTCGGCACGGACCTCACGATTGAACTGCCGGAGGGCCATATCTGGGCCGGCGGTGCCGAGAAATCGGAACTCGGCGTGATGTTTGCGGCCAACATGCCGACGGAGGAAGTCTACACGCTGCCGAAGCGCGATGGCGTCAACGGCGTGGTCTATGCGACGAAGCCGCTGAATTTCAACGGCAACCTCATCGAGGGCTTCCACTTTGTCTTCCGCGATGGCAAGGTCGTGGACTTCGGCGCGGAGAAGGGGGCCGATATCCTCAAGGGACTGCTCGATACGGACGAGGGGGCGCGTTATCTCGGCGAGGTGGCGCTCGTGCCGTTTGATTCGCCCATCTCCAGGAGCGGCGTGCTCTTCTACAACACGCTGTTCGATGAGAATGCCGCCTGTCATCTGGCACTCGGCAAGGCGTATCCGACCTGCCTCAAGGGCGGGGAGAAGATGGACAGCGTGACGCTTCTGCAGCATGGTGTCAATGATTCCCTCGTGCATGAGGACTTCATGATCGGCAGTGCGGATCTGGAGATCGTCGGCACGACGCGCAGCGGGCAGCAGGTGCCCATTTTCCATCAGGGCAATTTTGCTTTTTGAGCCACTGATAATTTGTAACGGGAGGATATTACGATGAGATTACGGCTGATCCGGGGCGTGACCGCCCTGTTTCTGCTACTGATCCTGGTGGTGGCAGCACTGCCGGCGGAGGCAGCCGGCAAGGTCGAGGAGGCGGATTTTTCCTGCCGCGGGGTGTCCCTGGGGGATACGGAAGCGCAGCTGCTCGAAAAATTCGGCACGCCGCTCTTTGATAAAGAAATCACGCGTCAGGGCGTGCCCGTGAAGGTCTATACGTTCAAGAACCACGATGAGGCGGCGGTGAGCCGCAGGACGGGCAAGGTCGTGGACATTGTTGTCGGCGATGACCGCTATGAGGCACGTGACGGCATTCGCTTTGGTGCGACCTCGTACTGGATTCGGCAGACGTATGGCAAAAAAGACCGCCAGATGATCGATGGTGCAATCTGCTATGTCTACGCGCGCGAGGGCCATCCGCACGACCGGCTGGTGCTGACAGTCGATGCCGAGCAGGGCTATCTGACCGGGATGCGCATCACGTCGCTGCCGCTGACGGATGAGGAAGCCGAGCAGTGGGAGATTGCGGGTGAGACGGAGGAAGGCCCGCTTGACTGGCGCATTGCCGAAAAGGAAATCGATACGTCGCGCCTGCCGAAAGATAAGGCCGTCGTGCTGAAGGGAGATGAATCGTAATGGTGGTGACGATGAAGATGATGCATCATCGCGCGCTGCGGTATCTGGGCATTACGCTGGGCTGTCTGATCGCCAGCTGCTCCATCAATCTTTTTCTCGTTCCTTCTCATCTCCTGACGGGCGGTGCCACGGGCATTGCCATTATCGTTTACTATCTGACGCAGCTGCCCATCGGCTTGCAGACGTTCCTCTACAATATCCCGCTTCTGGCGACGGCCTGGAAGACGATGGGGCGCAGCTATACGATCGATGTCATCATCGGCACGGGCATCTTCTCCCTGTGCCTGGACCTCACGCGCTTCCTCAATGCGTATGCGCCGGTCAATGATGTCATGCTGGCGGCCATCTTTGGCGGTGTCTTCAACGGCATCGGCTACGGCATCGTCTTCCGCATGAATGGCAGCACGGGCGGTTTCGATATCGTAGGTGCGATTGCCAAGAAATATTATTCGCTCAATATGGGCGGCGTCATCTTCGCGTTCAACTGCATGATTATGTGCGTGGCGGCGTTCCTGTTCGGCGTGGCGCCGGCGATGTTCACGCTCATCTGCATGTATATGAACGGCATGGTGACGGATAAGGTCATCGCGGGCTTCAACAGCCGCAAGGCCGTGCTGATCATCTCGGACCATTCCAACCAGATTGCCGACGGCATCATGGAGGTCGGACGCGGCGTCACGTTCTTGCACGGGCAGGGGGCATTCACGCGCAAGGAGCGCAATGTCGTCTTTGTCGTCGTCAAGCTCACGCAGGTCAGCAAGATCAAGCTGATTGCGCACGCCATTGACCCGCATGCCTTCATGCTCATCGTGCCGGCCAGCGAGGTCATGGGCCGCGGCTTCAGCGAGCCGGGCATTGCGTTCAAGCGCTTCATGAACCATCATCCGCTGCAGAATCCCGAGGAGCATTCCTAAAATCAATGGGCTTTGGCACATCAAAACTGCTTCACATCTGTCAGACAAGGGAACTGGCAGGGTGAAGCAGTTTTTTGCATCTTGACGGGATAATTGGCTTGACTCTATTATGGTTGTAGCGTTTATCATGGAGGAGAACGCGGGAATGGCATGTATCCCGCTAACTGTCGAGGAATGGGGTGGAGGTTGAATCTTGGTCAGGAATTTTACCACAGGCAGTGTCTTGAAGAATATCGGACTATTCTCGCTGCCATATTTTTTCTCGTATTTCTTGCAGACGCTTTACGGCATGGCGGATCTTTTCATCATCGGTCAATTCGAGGGGGCTGCCAGTATCACGGCCGTATCGGTGGGCAGCCAGGTCATGCATATGATCACCGTCATGATCGTCGGCCTCGCGATGGGCACGACGGTCTGCATCGCACAGGCGGTGGGGGCGGAGGACCGGGAGCGCGTGGCGCGGAATATCGGCAATACGACGGTCCTGTTCCTCGTCGTTTCACTCGTGCTCTCCCTGATGCTTGTCCATCTGACCGCGGATATCACGTGCTGGATGGCGACGCCGACGGAAGCCGTCGCGGGGACGGAGGCCTATCTCTGGATCTGCTTCATCGGCATCCCGTTCATCACGGCGTACAACATCATCAGTGCGATTTTCCGCGGACTCGGCGATGCGCGGACGCCGATGTATATCATCCTGGCGGCCTGTCTCGTCAACATCGGGCTCGATTATCTCTTCATGGGGTATTTCCATTTTGGGCCCGCCGGTGCGGCACTCGGCACGACGATTTCGCAGGCTGCCAGCGTCCTGCTTGGCATCTTCTTCATGAAGCGGGATGAGCTCGGCGCCTGGGTCACTCGTCAGGCCTTCCAGCCCTGCCGGGCGGTCATGGGCGGCATTTTGCGCATCGGTGTCCCGATTGCCCTGCAGGATGGCTTCATCCAGATTGCCTTCCTCGTCATCACGGTCATCGCCAATGGCCGCGGCCTCACCGATGCAGCCGCCGTGGGAATCGTGGAGAAGATCATCAGCTTTATCTTCCTCGTGCCCTCGTCGATGCTCTCGACGGTATCGGCCCTCGGCGCGCAGAATATCGGCGCCGGCAAGGGCGAGCGCGCCATAAAGACGCTGCATTACGCCATGCGCATCACGGTGGGCTACGGCGTCTTCGTGGCTGCCGTCGTGCAGTTCCTCGCGCCGCAGGCCGTGGCTCTGTTCACTTCGGATGCAGCGGTGGTGGCGGCCGGTGCCGATTATTTCCGCGGCTACGTCTTCGATACGATCTTTGCCGGTGTCCATTTCAGTTTCAGCGGCTACTTCTGTGCCTGCGGCCGCTCGGAACTTTCCTTCCTGCACAATGTCGTTTCCATCGTGTCGACGCGCATCCCGCTGGTGTACCTGACGTCGGTGTGGTTCCCGGCGACACTGTTCCCCATGGGACTCGCGACGGTTTCGGGCTCGCTCGTCTCGGTCGCTATCTGTCTGCTGGCCTTTGCTTACTTGCGGCGTCAGACCTTACAGAAGGAAAAATCGGTACATACTTGATATCCTGTACATAGAGAACGGCCCTCCGGGACAGCATGTTTGCTGCCGGAGGGCCGTTTGCACAGAAACTCTTATTCGTCATCATCTTCGGTGCCGTGGTTGGTGCCGGAGTAGGAACCCGTGTAGTTAGCGGGGTAGATCGTGATGTCGAAGTGGTTGTTGTTCCATTCGTGGGAAAGGTGATGCTTGTAGGGGGCGAGTGCTTCGAGCAGCACGCGGTAGGCTGTCGTACCCGCGTAGACACCGTCATCGGAGATATCGACCTTGTAGCCGTTCTCATGGGAATACGTGCCGTGTGCGTGGTAGCCGCGCTCGGCACCGCCCGTGATGACAAACGAGACACCGGCTGCATGTGCGTCAGCATTCAGCGTGTCGAGAAAGGCAATGGTCGAACTCTGCAGATGCACGGTGTCGGTCACCTCATTGTCGTCCCAGGAGGTATCCATGCCATGGACGCTGCTCCATTTGTGGAGATTGCTCTTGCCGAAATCTTCGCGCATCGCATAAGCCGCAGCAAGGGAATCATTTCCCATTGCAGGGAAGTTGGATGGCATCGCGCTGGTGCCTTGCGGGCCTTTGGGCGAAAACGGGGAAATCAGCGCAATTTTGCGGGCAAGCTTGCTTTGTGCGGTATCCTGTGAATGAAACGTACGAGCAGCGGCGGCCGCTTCTGCTTTGATGGCTGCTGCCGGTAATCTGTCAGCCGGCCGTGTGTAGGCGGAGGCTGCGGTGCTGCCGGCAGTTTTTACCACTGGTGATGCCGAAGCCGTACCGGCACCGAGCGTGCAGCCAATCAGAAAGGTGGCGGTTAAGATCGTTCTCGTACTGCTTATCAATAGGAGTTCCCCCTCGTAAATGACGTTACATAATGCATGGATTTTGTTATGCATGGATTTTGTTGAAAATTTTAATAATATGTTATAATTATAGTACTTTTTCCGTCATTTGTAAAGTTAACGAGCTTGACGAAACCGTTTGCCAGCGTTTGCTATTCTGGCAGTGAGAAAATATTGGGACAATTTTTTTCCACTTTAATGGTCAATTATGAGCTAGAATATACGAATTAAGCTTGGTAGAATGAGAATAAGTAATAATAGGAACAGGAGGAAAAGCGACGATGTTCACGGAACGACAGCAAAAAATATTGGACATTTTAGCCAAAACGCCGGGGTTCATTACGAGTGAAGAGATTGCCCGCCGGTGCGGTGTATCCTCAAAAACTGTGCGCAATGAGATACGGGCTGTACAGCAGGAAATGCCGGCTGAAGCTGCGGTGATTACGGTGACGAAACGCAACGGCATTTCGCTTCTGATCAAGAATCCTGAAGTATGGCGGCAGGAGGTACAGATGCCTGCCGATGAGAGCGATGAGGCCGGCAGGGAAAAGCAGATTCTGCGGCTGATTCTGCTCGGTACGCTCAAGGATGAACCGCTGGTCCAGCAGAAAATTGCTGATGCACTTTATGTCAGCCTGTCCTCGCTCAAGGCCAGCATGAAGGATGTGCGCGAGGATCTGAAATCCTTTCATCTGAACCTGGTCAACCACAGGAATCAGGGCATGATGATCGCAGGCAGTGAACGGGATATCCGCCACTGCCTGTTCGAGAATCTCGGCCATCATTCTGGTGCTGATTTTGCGGATAAGGATCTGTCGTTTTCGATTGAGAAACTGCGGTCCATTCTGATCCGCGTGCTTGCGGTTTACGATATGGTACTAACGGACGATTCTCTCTGGGATGTTGCCGATTACATTGCCATAGCGCTCCTGCGTGCAGCAAACGGCCACAATATCCTCTATCGTCTGCAGGAAAGCAAGAAAATTACGGCCTGCAAGGAATACCGCATTGCTGCGACTGTTTTTGATGAGATTTACACGAATTTCCAGCTCGATGTCGATACCAATGAGATCTATTACATTGCACAGCACCTGATTATGAGCCGCCGCTACACGGCCATGGAGCATCCCGTCAATGAACAGATTTCCTCGCTGGTGGAGACGATGCTTGACCGCGTGCAGCATATTGTGGGCATTGATTTCCGGCAGGATTCTGCGCTGCTTAAGGGGCTGCAGAGTCATCTCGAGGTTGTGGTGCCGCGCATCAAGTTCCATGTCAGGATTCATAATGAGGTGCTGGAAGTCGTCAAGAACGAATATCCGCTGGCGTTCCAGATCGGCATCATCGCGGCGAAAGTCATTGAGGAACAGACCGGCGAAACGGTCAGTGAAGATGAGGTCGGTTATATTGCCATTCATTTCGGCGCGGCTCTGACCCGGCGCCATATTGACCATACGCGAAATATGCGCCGTACGGCTTATGTGGTCTGCGGCAGCGGTATGGGAACTTCTGTTCTTTTGAAAACACGTCTCGAAGAGTATTTCAAGGATGTGCTTTCCGTTGCCAAAGTCATGCCGGGCTACCAGCTGCCGGATGTCGATTTTTCCCAGGTGGACCTTATTATCAGCACGATGCCGCAGGAGGAACTGCCGGATCTTCCGGCAGAGGGCCGGGATAAATTGGTCGTGGTCACGCATCTGCTCGATCATGACGAAGTGGAGGAGATCCGCAAGCGGCTGTTCCATTCCCGCCACATTACGAATGCAAATCTGGCGAAATTTTTCCATCGTGAGTGCTTTCAGACGCATATGGCTGCGCACAGCCGCGATCAGGTCCTGCGCGAGATGACAAGAAGTCTACAGAAACTTGGCCTCATGGATGAAGAGACCATTCAGTCCGTATTTGAACGCGAAGAAGCTTCATCCACGGAAATCGGCAATCTCGTGGCCATTCCGCATCCGCTGACGAATACGACAGCTGTTTCGGCTATTTCTGTAGCCGTGCTTGATAAGCCAATTCTATGGTCGCAGATGCAGGTACAGGTCGTTTTCCTCATCAGCATTGCCAAAGAAGAGTTCTATCTCTGGGAACCAATCTTCCTGCGCTTGTTCAAATACATGGTGAAGGAAAACGGGGCACGCTATATGACCTCGGATATTGATTTCGATCAGTTCCTTGCAGAATTCCAGCGCCACTTCGAATGATGGTTCCATTATGGTCATGATGGAAACCGATGATCTGCTGAATCGTCCGGTTTCTTTCCGTTTTGAACGGAACGGTCTTGTCTATGCTGCAATTCGTCGCTTTGCTATGATGAAGATGCAAGCGAGAGAGGCAAGCAAAAAGATTTCCGGAGCTGATCCGGAAAAAGGAGTGGATAAAGAATGAATTTGCCAGAGAAAATGAAAGCTCTTGTGATTGAAGCCGATAAGGTACTGACTTATAAAGATGTGCCAGTGCCGGAAATTGGCGAAGATGACGTGCTTATCCGTGTTCATGCCTGCGGCATCTGCGGGTCGGATATCCCGCGTGTCCTGCACGGCGGCGCTCATTTCTACCCGCTTACGGTCGGTCATGAGTTTTCCGGCGAGATCGCTGCCTGCGGTGCCAAAGCCCAGGGTTTCACGATCGGCCAGCATGTCACGGCAGCCCCGCTGATTCCCTGCGGAACCTGCGAAGCCTGTGAGCAGGGCAATCCGGCCATGTGTACGCATTATTCCTTTGTCGGTTCGCGCGAGGCCGGTGCGATGGCCGAATATGTCCGTGTTCCGGCCCGCAATGTTGTGCCGCTGGCTGACAGCGTCACCTGGCAGGAAGGCGCCTGCATCGAGCCGATCACCGTTGCGTTGCACGGCGTGGAACGCGTCGGCACGCTCAAGAGCGGCACGGCAGCTATTGTCTATGGCTGCGGCACGATCGGCATGTTCACGCTGCAGTGCCTCAAGGCCAAAGGCATTGAACGTGTTTACGCCATTGATATCGATGATGCAAAACTGGAAATGGCCATGAAGCTCGGCGCTTATCAAGCACTGAACTCCAAGAAGATCGACATTCCGGCCTACTTCAAGGAACACGGCCTTGTCGATTATGCGTTTGAGACGGCAGGCGTTCCGTTCCTGCAGGCTCAGGTTCTGGAACTGGTCAAGAAACATGCCGCAGTCGTCTATATCGGCACGGCACATGGAGAGGTCAGACTGCAAGGCCCTGCTTTTGAAAAAATCTTGCGCGGCGAGCTGTCCGTTACGGGTTCCTGGATGAGTTATTCGGCACCGTTCCCGGGCACCGAGTGGAAAGCCGCGGCAGAACTTCTGGCTGCCGGCAAGATCAAGACCGAAGGCATCGTCACGCATCAGTTCCCGCTTTCCGCCGGCATCAAGGCTTTTGAGACGCTGACGGATCACAGCACCGGTGCCATCAAGGTCATGTATGTAATGGGGGAATGACCAATGAGGGTTTCGTTTTTTCATAAAGAGCTGATTCTGGATCCGCTGGAAGCCGAAAGTGGCGAGGATGCCATCCGCAAGATCGGTGGGGTCCTTGTATCAAATGGTTATGTCGATCCAAGCTACACCAAGAGTGTGATCGAACGCGAAGCTAATTTCCCGACGGGGCTGCCGCTCCCGGATGCTGTGATTGCGATCCCGCATGCGACGCCGGCTGGCAATGTCTTCAAGGACAGCATTGCCGTAGCACGCCTGTTAAAGCCCGTCAAATTCCATTCGATGGAAGACCCGGAACAGGAAGTTTCCGTCAATCTGATTTTCCTGCTGGCATTGAAGGACAGCCATTCGCATCTTGATATGCTGAAAAAGCTCTTTACGGTGTTCCAGAAACCAGGTTTCCTGCAGTCGCTGGCTAAATGCAGCGGCAAGGAGCAGATCATGGCACTTTTGCAGGAAAATTTCGCCTCGGATGAGGAAGCAAGCAAAAATGCTGGTTAAAAGATATTTAAAAGATATAAAGAGATAAGAAGAGATATGAGGAGGAATTTATCATGAAGAAGAAAATCATTGTTGCTTGTGGTGGTGCTGTAGCTACGTCTACGGTTGCTGCTGATGCGATCCGCGAACTCTGCAAGAAGAACAATATCGATGCGGACGTCGAGCAGATGCGTATCATTGAGATTGCCAGCAACCTCGATGGTGTGGACCTTGTCGTCACGACGATGCGCATCAAACCGGATTTCTCGACGCCGTATGTCAATGGCATGGCCTTCCTGACGGGCATCAATCAGGAAGCTACAGAGAAAAAGATTCTGGACGTCTTAACGAAAAAATAAACGGGATACTTTGTTTTAAACAGAAGATTCGAAATGTCCTGAAGAATTCATAATATCAGGGAGGTAAAGAAATGGATGCATTATTAAGTGTCGTGCAGTATTTTGTCAATCTCGGCGCATCCGTCATGCTGCCAATCGTTATTTTCATCGTTGCCATTGCGCTGGGCACGCCGCTCGGCAAAGCAGTCAAGAGTGGTCTTTCCATTGGTATCGGCTTCGTCGGTATCGGTCTTATCGTCAACTTCATGCTGACCAATCTTTCGCCGGCTGCACAGGCCATGAGTGCCAACTTCGGCATCAGCATGAGCGTCATTGATATCGGCTGGCCGGGCATGTCGCCGATGACCTGGGCAAGCCGCATCGCACTCGTTGCCATTCCGGTCGCCATCGTCGTCAACCTTGTCATGCTGGCCCTCAAGATGACGCGTGTCGTCAACATCGATATCTGGAACATCTGGCATTTTGCCTTCACGGGCGCCATCGTGGATATCGCTACGGGCAGCTATACGCTCGGTATCATTGCCGTCTGCATTCATGCCGCTTTTGCTTATAAAATCGGTGACTGGTTCGCGCCGACCGTTAACCGTTATTTCGGACTCGAAGGCATCGCCATGCCGCACGGCACGACAGGCTGGTTCGCACCGATCTCTGTTTTTGTTGATTTCGTTATCGATAAAATTCCGGGTATCCGTGATATTGATTTTAACCCGACGCATCTGCAGAAACGCTTCGGCACGATCTGCACACCTTCGGTCATGGGCGCCATCATGGGCATTATCATCGGCGTGCTGGCCGGCTACGATGTTCGCGGTATCCTGACGCTGGCCATCCAGATGTCTGCTGTTATTGTCCTGATGCCTGTCGTTGTTAAATACATCATGAATGGCCTGCTGCCGATTTCTGAAGTTGCACGCAAACGCCTGCAGAACAAATTCAACGAATCCCGTTTCTTCATCGGCCTCGACTGCGCCCTGCTGCTCGGTGATCCGGTCGTTGTAACGGCATCCCTGCTCTTCATCCCAATCACGATTCTCGTTGCAGCCATTGTCCCGGGCAACATCATCCTGCCGTTTGGCGATCTGCCGACGATCGGTTTCTTCATCGCCATGGCCGTTGGTGTTCATGGCGGCAACCTGTTCCGTACCTTGATTACCGGCTGCATTGTTATGTTCATGACGATCTGGATTTCCAATCAGACGATGGTATGGCAGACGCAGCTCGCTTCTAATGCCGGCCAGCTTACGGATGCCGCTGCCAAAGTCGCTGCGCTTGATCAGGGCGGTTCGCCGGTCACCTACATTATCACGCAGATCCTGACGCTGCAGAATATTGGCGGTCTCCTGGCCATCGGTGCCTTCTACCTGATCTGTGTTGCTTTCACGATAGTCTGGTCGCGCAAGCAGTACAAGGAATGGGATGAAGAAACGGCTAAGGAAAACAGCCAGGACTGAGGTGATATTGCGTGATACTCACATTAAATCTGAACTGTTCTCTCGATAAGATTTATACCGTTGATGACCTTCCGCATGGCGGCGTGGCCCGCGCGAAAACGTTACAAAACACCGCGGGCGGCAAGGGACTGCATATCGCCAATATCTGTGCGATCTTAGGCGAGGATTATGTGGTGACGGGCTTTTTAGGCGGCCATACGGGAGCAATGATCCGCGAGATTCTCGATGCGCGTCATATGCATCATGATTTTGTGCCCATTGCCGGTGAAACGCGGTCCTGCATCAATATCGGCACGCCGAACGGCAAGCAGACGGAAGTCCTCGAAAAGGGGCCGGATATTTCGGCTGCCGAACGTGAAGCTTTTCTGAAAAAATATGAAGAGCTGCTTGAAAAAGCGGATATTATCGTCGGTTCGGGCAGCCTGCCGCAGGGCCTTGAAATTTCCTTCTATACGGAACTCATCGAGATGGCCCGCCGCAAAAAGAAAAAATTCCTGCTCGACACGAGCGGGGCGACGCTTAAAGAGAGCCTTGCGGCAAAGCCGTTTCTGATCAAGCCGAATCAGGACGAGATCGAGATGCTGCTGCAGAAAAAAGTTTCATCGCTGGCCGATGCAGCAGAAAGCGTCAGGCATTTTCTCGATATGGGCATCCTGATGCCGGTCGTATCCCTCGGGAAAAATGGTGCAGCCGTAGGCTGGCAGGGCGATGTTTACCATGCGATGCCGCCAGTCTGCAGCGTCGTCAATGCCGTGGGCTCCGGCGATGCTTTTGTCGCGGGCATGGCGATCGGCCTGAGCCGGGAGCTTCCATTTACAGACATCCTGCGCCTGGGTTCGGCCTGTGGAGCGGCCAATGTGCTGGAAAAAGAAAGCGGCTTTGTCCGCCAAGAAAACGTCGAGAAAATCGCCGGCGATATCCAGATCAAAAAATTATAAGGAAATGGCAGCAGATCCCCAAGAGAGTCTATCTCGTTAATCTAACATATAATCATATAATTATATATGAATCAGAAAGAAGGTATATTATGCCACTCGTAACGAGCAAGGAATTACTGGAAGATGCACGTCAGAAACATTATGCAGTCGGTGCATTCAATGTGGAAAATATGGAAATGGTCATGGCAGTGTTGGCTGCTGCGGAAGAAAAAAATTCACCGATCATCATGCAGACGACGCCGGGCACGATCAAATATGCCGGCCTTGATTATTATCTTGCCAATGTCCGTACGGCAGCAGCACGTGCGCATGTGCCGGTCGTCATGCATCTTGACCATGGCAATAGCTTTGATCTTGCCATGCAGGCTTACCGGACGGGCTATACGTCGATCATGATCGACGGTTCGAAACTGCCGTTTGCCGACAACATCGCTTTGACGAAATCCGTTACGGATGCCTGCCATCCGGGCAATGTGCCGGTCGAGGGCGAACTTGGCAAAGTCGGCGGCAAGGAAGACGATCTTGAGAACGACGACGAGAATCCGTACACGGATCCCGATCAGGCCGTGGAATTTGTCGAACGCACCAAAGTCGATTCGCTTGCTGTCGGCATCGGCACGGCACATGGCGTCTACAAAGGCACGCCGCATGTCAACATCAAGCGGCTCGGCGAAATCCAGGCCAAGCTCGATATTCCGCTGGTCCTGCACGGCACGAGCGGCGTGCCGGACGATCAGGTGCGCCAGTGCGTGGAGCGCGGCATCTGCAAAGTCAATTACGCCACGGACCTGCGCATTGCCTTCACGCATGGCATCAAGGAATTCATCGCAGCCAATCCGGAAGCCTTTGACCCGAAGAAGTATGCCAAAGAAGGCATGGCCAAAGTCCAGGCCTATGTCATGCAGAAGATGGATGTCGTCGGCAGCACGGGCAAGGCGTAAAAGGCGCAAAAGAACAGGCACTTTGCCTGGATGACTAATGAGTTCTCCATTTTTTGAATATAGGAAAAATACCATGACGAAAAACCAGTCAGGCAATAAGCTTGGCTGGTTTTTCGCTGCAAATATGAATTTTTATGCCACATGACCGAATGGCTGTGCATGCAGAACAGTATTCAGATGTCCCAATGCAGGTTGTCGGGATTCGGCGTTGCCTTGTCGACTTCCGTGAGAATCCAGGAAGCGTTGTCGTGCGTGGCGGCAAATGCTTTTTCCAGGCCGGCTTCGTATTCCTTCGGGATTTCCATGGCGTGCAGAGCCATGTGCATGTAGTCCTTGGCCACGAGCGTGACGCCGCGCTCGGCAGAGAGCTGTGCCTTGAAGCGGTAGCCGTAGTAGAGGTAGCTGTTGTGGTGGATGGGGATGTCCTTGTAGGCTTCAATGCGCTCATCGACCTCGGCTTCTGCTTCCTTGGTCATGTTCATCTTGTGCATGAGGTTCCAGCGGTCGGCCCAGAGTTCTCCGCGCAGGATGTACTTGTAGAGGAAGTCGGTCGATTCCGCGAGCTCGATGGCCTGGTCGATATGGCGCAGGGCATCGTCATGCTGGCCGAGTTCTTTTTCGAGCGAGCTCAGGCGCTGCAGCGCGAAAACCTTTTCTTCGACATCCTCGGCCTTCTCATCGTCGATGTCCGCGTCGACGACACTGTGGAAGAGTTCGAGGGCCTCCTTCGTCTTGTCGATGCCCTTCATGGCGAGGAAGTGGGCGAGGCGGGCGCGGGCATGCCAGCTGTCCATGCCGCCGATGAAGAGTTTCTCGGGCGGATGAGCCGGCGAATCCATTACGAAATGGACAAGCTTATGAAATTCATCTTGTGTCATGAAAAAACCTCCTGAATTTATGGTATAATATTTAATTATATCATCTTTGTAGGAGGTTTGGGAATGTGCCTGCCTTGAAACGTTTTTTGCTGCGGGCCTGGGCGCGCGGCACGCATATCGCGGAACACGAAGCGGGACTGCTGGCAGTCCTGTACGTGCTGAATCTGGCGCCGATTGCCTGGCTCAATATCCATATGTACAAGGGGGAGCAGCTCGGCGTGCTCGCGGCCGATGCCGTGTTCCTGCTCGGCGGGGTGCTGCTCTACATCCTCGTGCTGGGCTTCATTCCCGTGCGGCGGCTGCGGCGGTTCCTGTTCGCGGCGTCGTTTTTTCTGTCTCTGCTGCTCGGAGGCCTGGAGTTCTTTTCCATCGTGCAGTACAGCTCGCTCATCGGCGCGGGCATCGTGACGGCTGTCCTGCAGACGAATCCGCGGGAGGCCGGTGAGTTCCTGCGCATGTACGTGGGCTGGCAGGGCGTGGCGGCCTCCATCCTGCTCGTGGCGGCCGGTGTATTCATCTACCGCCACCTGGGCAGGTGCCGGATTCCTTTTCTGTCGCGCCATCGTCTCTCGCATGCACTGCCCTTCGTGTTCCTGGCGTCGCTGCTCGCGGGGACCATCCTGCTTTCGGAGTATTATTCGTTTATCATCAACGATTCGCTCGATGTGCCCGTCGTGCGCGTGAGCCGGGCGGCCACAACCTCCGTCGAGAACATCCAGGCGTTCGAGAAGCTCAAGAACGAGGCGGCGAGCAATGTGGAAATCACGGAGAACCGCAGTGATACGCCGTATGTGGTCTTCATCCTCGGCGAGTCGACGAACCGCGCCCGCATGCATCTCTACGGCTATCCGCTCGAGAACACGCCGAATCTCGATGAGCTGGCAGCCAAGGGGGAGCTCGCGGTCTTTCGGGATACAATCAGCCCGGAGGCGGCGACCGTGGCCGTCCTGCGCAAGCTTTTGACGTTCGCGGACATGGATTCGTCAAAATCCTGGTATGAATACAACAATATGATCGATGTCATGAAGGCGGCGGGCTACCGGACGTACTGGCTCTCGAATCAGGAGAGCTCGGGCATCTGGGGCAATGTGGCGCAGCTCTTTGCCGGCCGCAGTCATTACAGCCGCTTTACGCGGCTGCGCGAATCGCATGAGGACAACGGCATTTACGATGAGGCGCTTTTCCCGCTCGTCGATGAGGTGCTCGCGCAGCCGGCTGCCAAAAATTTCTACGTCATCCACCTGATGGGCGGCCACGGCCTCTATTACATGCGGTTCCCGTATCTGTTCTCGAAATTTACGGCCGATGACGTGCCGCCGCCGCAGGATACGCTGTCCCTGGAGAAGCGCACGGAGATCGCGCAGTACGAGAACGCCCTGTTCTACAATGATTTCGTCGTGACGAGCCTCATGGGCAAGTTTGCCGATAAGGATGCGCTGGTCGTCTATATCCCCGACCACGGGGAGGCCGTGTACGACCATGGCAGTTTCTCGGGCCACGTCGAGGAGCATCCGACGAAGGAGACGCTCGAGGTGCCGATGATCTTCTGGGCGTCACCTGCCTACCGCGCGCATCACCCTGAGAAGTGGCAGGCACTCCAGGCGGCGGTGAACCGCCCATACATGACGGATGATTTCATCCACACGCTTCTGGATCTCTTGGACATCCGCACGCCGGAGTACGACGCGAAAAAGAGCGTCATCAATCCCGCTTTTGTACCGCGTCCGCACCGCATGGTGCAGGGGCACGACTACGATACCGAAATGAAATGAGCAGACAAAATGAGCCGCTGCAGGCCGGGAAGCTTTGCAGCGGCTCATTTTCGTTTGTCACTTTTTGAGTTCGATGACCTGCGGGAAGTCCTTTAGGATCTCGCGTTCATGCGTGATGACGAGCAGGGTCTGGCCGGTCTTTTTGACTTTGGCGAAAAGGTTCGTCAGGAGTGCCCTGGCTGTCTCATGGTCAAGGCCGCAGGTCGGCTCATCGAGCAGGATGACGGGCTCTTTGCCCGCGATGGCGATGGCTGTCAGCAGGCGATTGCGCTGGCCGCCGGAGAGGCCGCAGGCATCTTCGCCAAGCGGCGTATCGATGCCTTGCGGCAGCTGCTTTACGAGGTCCGTGAGCTGTGCCGTGTCAAGTGCCGCACGTATGTTGCTTTCGTTGCACGTGGGGCGGTACCGCTGGAAATTCTCGCGCATGGACCCGGCGAACAGGACGCTGCCCTGGGGCAGTGCGGCGATGGACGTATGAAAAACGTCATGGGAAATATGCTGGCAGGATGTTCCATGCAGCAGCAGCGTTCCCGCGTCGGGCGGCCAGACGCCGAGCAGGAGATAGGCGAGCGTGGTCTTGCCGGAGCCGCTGGCCCCGATGATGGCGGTGTGCTGGCCGGGGCGGATGGCAAAGGAAAGATCGTGCAGGAGGTCCTGACCCCGACGGTAGGAAAAGGCGAGTCCCTGCGCGGCAAGGAGGGGCCCGTCTGTCGAAGCAGCGGGTGCATCCGGTGCTTGATCCGGGCGGGAGTCGTCATCGCCGTCAGGCATCTGCCGTTTTTCGGGTAGACAGGAGGCGGCTGCCAGGCTGCGCCGTCCCTGGCGCACGGCTTCGGGCAGCGTGCGGAATTCGACGAGCAGGGTTTGCAGGATCAGGAACCAGACGCAGAGGTCGATGCCGCTCAGCTTATCTTGTGTGACGCGGAGGATAAGCAGCGCAAGCAGGGTGAGCAGGACGGCGGTATCGAGAAGATTGGCGCCGGCATCGCGCCGCGCATCGCCGCGTGCAAGACGGGTATCCCCCTGCAGCAGGGCCTGGGCGTTTCTTGCGAGAAGTCTGGCGGCGGGCTCGGATCCCGCCCGGATGAGCTCGTCGGCACCGGCGCTGACATCAAGGAGCGCGCTGCGGTAGGCGGCGTCAAGCGCACGACGCTGGTCTTCTTCGGCGGGCCGGCGGAGGCAGGCGAGTACGAGCCGCAGGAGGTAGAGCAGGGGCAGCAGCAGGGCGATGCAGCCGAGCACGCGCGCGAGCAGCCAGGTGGCAAGTGCCGTGATGAGGCCAATGGCAAGGACGGGCAGCAGGGAGCGGACGTAGAAGTCGCGCAGTTCATCGGCTCCTGTCAGGAGGTCGTGCAGGAATTCTCCCTGACGGGCGGGGCCGCTGCGCAGCGGCAGGATGGAAGCTGCCCGGTCGTAGAGAGAGAGCCGGATTTCCGTCAGAATGCGGAAGGCCATGCGGTGCGAGAGATAGCGTTCGCCATAGCGGAAGACGGCGCGGCCGATGCCGCAGGCCCGCACGGTGGTGATGCCGAGTGCCAGCGTGTACAAGGGCGGCATGAGTGCGGCCGAGGCGACGAGCCAGGCCGAGGCGCCGAGCAGCGCCAGTCCCGTGAAGAGAGCGATGAGGCTCACCAGAAGGACGGGCAGAAACTCTGGGAGGGAGGTCAGCTGCAGGAGTTTTCTCATATGCATGCATCTCCTTCCTGATGGGTATCGTTCTCGCCAGTGATATCATCCCAGGCGAGCAGCTGGTCGGCAGCTTTTTGCAGCGCTTCGTCATGGCTGATGACAAAGAGCGTGTGCGAGCCGCGCAGCGAGAGCAGTGCAGCGCGGATGATGGCGGCCGTTTCTTCATCGAGTGCGGCCGTCGGCTCATCGAGCAGCAGGAGCGGGCGGTTCTGCAGGAGGGCGCGGGCGAGCCCCAGGCGCTTGCGCTGGCCCTGCGAGAGGTTTTGCCCGCCTTCACCCAGGGGCGTGTCAAGTCCCTGCGGCAGGCCCCGCACCATATCCGTCAGGTCAAGGCGCCGAAGTGCCTGCAGGGCGTCATCTTCACGGCATTCTTCGTGAAAGAGTGTGACGTTTTCGAGCAGCGTGCCGTTGTACAGATGGGGCTCCTGCGGCACATAGCTCCAGCCGTTAGCAGATGTCTGCCGGCGCAGGATCGTTCCCGCCTCCGGCATCAGCAGGCCCGCGAGCAGGCGGATGAGCGTGGTCTTGCCGCAGCCGCTCGGCCCGTGGAGAACGGTCATGCCGCCATGCTTGACGGCAATATGTACGCCATTCATGAGGGGGAGCGGACTGCCCGCATAGCGGAAGGAAAGATCCTGCGCAGCAAGGGCGAAGCCCGCGGGGCAGCTGCCTTTGTCTGCGGCCGGTGCCGGTCCCGGCGTCAGGCAGTACGGCCTCAGGGCCTGCTCGGCCGTGAAGGCCGTCATGCCGCTGTGGAAAGCCGTGCCGGAGAGGCGCAGCGGCTGATAGAATTCCGGCGTCAAGAGCAGCACGAAGAATGCTGCCGTGAACGTCAGCTGGCCGTAGAGCAGACGCAGCCCGATGCTCACGGCAATGATGGCGATGGCCAGTGTCGTGATGAGCTCGAGGGCAAATGCCGAGACAAAGGAAAGCTGCAGGACGCGCAGCGCCGCCTGTGCAAATTCCTGGCTGAGCATCCTGACGCGGCGGCGTTCGTCCCGTTCGCGCGCAAAGAGCTTGAGCGTAGGCAGCGCGCGCAGGATCTCGGCGAGCCCTGCGGAGAAGCGGTTCATCTGCCGCCACTGCTGCTGGCTCGCCTCTTTTGTCACGCGCCCGATGAGGTAGAGCAGGAAGGGCGCGATGGGGACCGTTATGAGCATCAAGAGGCCCGTGACCGGATCGATGAAGAAGGCGGCAATCAGCAGGCAGGGCATGGCGACGAGGATGCCGAGCACGACGGGCAGGACCTTCGTGAACCAGGCATCGAGGGCATCCGTGCTCTCGAGTGCGAGCGGCAGCAGCTGGCGGCGGAAGCTGCGGTCCGTTTGTCCTTCCGGCGACAGAAGACGCAGGTGAAGACGATGGCGCACGTCATGGCGCAGCGCTGCAGACAGGCCCTGCAGCAGATGATCCTGACGCAGGGCCAGGAGATGGAGAAGCCCGAGTACAAGAAACAGCACCAGGAGGACTGGTGCTGTTTCCGTAAGGCTTCCCTTTCCGAGAAATACCTGGTTGATGGCCAGGCTGGCAGCCCCGCAGGCACCGAGAACGGCCATGGCGCGCAGGAGCTCCGTGAGGAACAGCTGGTTTCTCGTATGCGTTTGCTCATGCAGGGCTTTGAAAAGAAAGGTCTGCTTCATATTCATAATCGTTATTTCATGGTGATGTCGTATCTTCCGGACGGCTCAATAATGCTCTTCGGCATCCTTGGGCGTGACGCGTTTGCGGAAGATGTAATACGACCAGATCTGGTAGAGAAGGACAATCGGCACGAAGATACCGGCGGCGACCGTCATGACGGAGAGCGTATAAGGCGACGAGGAGGCGTTCGTGATCGTCAGGCTCCACGCCGGGTTCAGGCTCGAAACCATGAGGCGCGGGAAGAGGCCGGCGAAGAAGGCGACCGTCGTGGCGACGATGGCCAGCGAGCTCAGGATAAAGCTGGCCTTGCCCTTGCCGAGGTTCATGCTCAGAAGAGCGATGACAAAGAGCAGGGCGGCGCCAAAGAGGGCGACGGCTGCCAGTGGGCTCTGGAAGAGGTCCGTGTGTTCAAAGGTCAGCAGCATGCAGAGCACGAAGAAGATGGCAGCGGTGACGCCAACCTTGAGTGCGAGCGCCTGGCAGCGCAGGATGAGGCCCGTGTCCTTGAGGCGCAGCGTCAGGAAGGCAGCGCCGTGGAACAGGAAGACGAACAGGAACGCAAGGCCGCCGACGATCGTGTAGAGTGACAGCAGGTCGAAGAACCCGCCCATGTAGTTCATCTGGGCATTGATGGGCAGGCCGGCGATGAGATTCGTGACGGCGACGCCCCAGAGAAAAGCCGGTACGACACTGCCAAAGCAGATGGCACCATCCCAGAAACGGCGCCAGCACAGCGATTCCTGGCGACCGCGCAGATCGAAGGCCACACCGCGCAGGATGAGAGCGACGAGCATCAGGAAGAGAGCCAGGTAGAATGCTGAGAACATCGTGGCATAGACATGCGGGAAAGCTGCGAAAAGGGCGCCGCCCGCCGTGATCATCCAGACTTCATTGCCATCCCAGACCGGGGTGATAGTGCGCAGGATAACGCCGCGGTCTTCCTCGCGGGATGAGAGGAAAGGCAGCAGCCCGCCTACACCGTAATCAAAGCCTTCGAGGAAAAAGAAACCGGTGAACAGTACGACGATGAGGATGAACCAGAGAATGTTGAGATCCATCATGCGTCCCTCCCTTCCATTGCGATGCGGGTCTTCCGGACAAAGCGGATGGCAATCCAGAAGGCAGCGATGGCCAGCAGCAGGTAGAGAACCGTGAAGCCGATCATCGTGATCCAGACATCGGTACCTGTGAGATTCGGCGAGACGGCGTCTGCTGTTTTCTGCAGGCCAACGACAATCCAGGGCTGGCGTCCGCCTTCTGCGACATACCAGCCGAAGGAATTCGCAAGATATGGCAGCGGCAGCAGCCAGGGCAGTGCCTTAAGCAGCAGCGGGCAGGCGAGCGGACGTTTTTTCCAAGTGAGATAGAGCGTGACCAGGCCAAGGAAAATCATCAGTGCGCCGATGCCGATCATCATGCGGAAACTCCAGAAGAGTCCGGTTACGTC
Organism: Mitsuokella sp. AF33-22; assembly: GCF_003475755.1. NCBI lineage: Bacteria > Bacillati > Bacillota > Negativicutes > Selenomonadales > Selenomonadaceae > Mitsuokella > Mitsuokella sp. AF33-22. The sequence goes on from NZ_QRQA01000014.1 coordinate 84,423, forward strand.
CGGACGATACTCACCGGGCCCATAGTTGGCTGCGTATTCCTGCTGCAGCTGGTTGATGCCTTTGACGGCACCCGTCGGCGAATTGTATAGCATGAAGGAGAAGACACCGGGAACAGTAAGCTCCATATTGTTCCTATGGTTTTCTTCGTCGATATCGGCGAAGATGGCAAAGGGAGCCGGGTCAGCCGTTTCCCAGAGTGCTTCCACGGAGGAAAGCTTCATGGGATTGGCTTGTGCGAGATACTGGGCGTGCATATGTCCGCTGCCCATCGTGGCAAAAAGGCCGATGAGCATGTAGATGGCACCGGCTTTGAGCGTCTGTGTGAAGGCCTGGCGGGAGACTTCATCATGCAGGACCTTCCAGGCCGAAACAGCCAGTACCAGGAACCCGGCCGTAGCAATGGCGGAGAACAGCGTATGCGAGTACTCGCCGAGAACGTAGTGATTCGTTACCAATGCGAAGAAATCCGTCATCTCCGCACGTCCATTGTTGAGTGCATAGCCAACGGGGTGCTGCATGAAGGAGTTGGCCACGAGGATCCAGAATGCGGATAGATTGCTGGCGAAGGCTACGATCCAGATGCAGATACAATGTGCTTTTTCCGAAAGCTTGTCCCAGCCGAAAATCCAGATGCCGAGAAAGGTGGATTCGAGGAAGAAGGCAGTCAGCGCTTCCAGTGCCAGTGGCGCACCGAAGATATCTCCCATGAAGCGGGAATATTCCGACCAATTCATGCCAAAATGAAATTCCTGTACGATACCGGTGACGACACCCATTGAGAAATTGATGATGAAGAGTGTGCCAAAGAATCTCACGAGCTGACGAGATGCTTTCTTCCATTGGGGACGCTTCGTCCGCACGTAACATGTCTCGAGCAGGGCCACGAAAATCGAGAGCCCCAGTGTTACGGGGACGAAGAGGAAATGGTAGACGGTTGTGATGGCGAATTGCCATCGTGATAGGATCAGTGCTTCCATTGAAATAGCCTCCTTTGATTATTTTGGGATGAATCAAGCTTATGATTGTATTATATCGCAAAAGTCAGATGGAGACAATGACAGTGACGAGTAATTTTTAAAAGAAAACTATTATCGCTAATAATCGTCATTTTTTCTGCTGTCAGCTATGCAGTTATGGTATAATAGAGTTCAATTAAAATGCGGCCAGGAATCTTCTCACTTCAGTCAGGAGAGGAATGGCCGCAACGGTAGTCACTTGGAATACT
>NZ_QRQA01000015.1:0-383 GCF_003475755.1 Mitsuokella sp. AF33-22
GGGATGCCACCGGCATCCCGCGCTTCGCGCCCGTGCGCGGACTACGACGCTTGCGGGGACTTGCAGTTGAGTTTTGTTCTTGCCCGTCCGCCCATGGACCTCTTCCGCCTCGCAAGCTCGGCACCTTCTCCGTGCGCGGAGAAGGCACGCGACTTGCCGGGCTCGTGTTCTGCCGAGGGGCATGAGCCCCAAGCCTTCTCCCCGCAGGGAGAAGGGGGACCGCGTCAGCGGTGGAAGAGGTCCATGGTCGGCAAAGCGTAGCCCCTTGCTCAAGGACCTCTTCCGCCCCTTCGGGGCACCTTCCCCGTGCGCGGGGAAGGCTGCGCGACTTGCCGGGCTCGTGTTCTGCCGAGGGTCATGAGCCCCAAGCCTTCTCCCCGCAG
>NZ_QRQA01000015.1:393-82723 GCF_003475755.1 Mitsuokella sp. AF33-22
CTACGACGCTTGTGGATATTCGCAGTCGAGTCGTGTTCTTGCCCGTCAGCTCATGGACCCCTTTCGGCCCTGCGGGCCACTTTCCCCGTGCGCGGGGACAGCTTTCGCTTCGATGCAGCGGCTGTGGCTCTGTTTTTTATTAAGATTTTCTAATCGACAAGGCCATACAGAAATGATAGAATTCATTAATAGAAATAAAACGTTATCTGACATACAGATGGTCAGGAGTCGAGCATCATGAAACCAGAAGAACAATCCCCCACCAACACCTATGAACCGCAGGACCTGCCTGCGAACCTGCCGATGCCGTTTTACGTCTGTCAGGCGCGCGAGCCGCACGATGTGCTCTACGCAAACGAAGAACTCCTGGAGCTCCTGGACTGCCGGGACCTTGCAGAACTGCGCACGCACATCAGCCATCGGGTGAGCAACATGGTCGCGCTCGAAGACTCTGTCCACATCCAGCACGAAGTCAACGAGCAGCTAAAAGCCCGGCACGACCGCTTCGAGCACGTCCACGCGCGCATCTTCACGCGCATGGGACGCATCCGCTACGTCGAATTCTCGGGCCGTCTCGTGCGCGCCGCGGCAGGCAGCGGGCGCGAGGACGTCTTTTACTGCCTCATGACGGAACTCGAGCGGCAGCCCGTCGGACCCCCGATTGCCAAGGACGTGCGCGACTACGTCGTCAACCACATCGACGAAGCCATCGAAAAACACTGGATTCAGATCTACTACCAGCCGGTCATCCGCACGCTCACGGGCAATCTCTGCGGCTTTGAGGCCCTCGCGCGCTGGATCGACCCGCACATCGGCTTCCTCGCGCCCTTCTCCTTCATCCCCGCACTCGAACAGACGCGCCAGATCTACAAGCTCGACAACTTCATCCTGCAGGAAATCTGCCGCACGGCCCACCAGCGCCTCGAGAAAGGCGAGCCCTTCCTCCCCGTCTCCTTCAACCTCTCGCGCCTCGACTTCACGCTCATCGATGTCTTCCAGGCCATCGAGGACACCGTCGCCGCCTATGACCTGCCACGCGACCTCATCCATATCGAGGTCACGGAAAGCGCGATGGCCCGCGACCCCGGTCCCATCCGCCAGACAATGGACCGGCTGCGCGCAGCGGGCTACGAGGTCTGGCTCGACGACTTCGGCAGCGGCTACTCCTCGCTCAACATCCTCAAGGACTGCACGGTCGACCTCATCAAGCTCGACATGGGCTTTTTGCACAATTTCACGGATAAATCGCGCCAGATCATCGCCTCGACCATCGACATGGCAAAAAGGCTCGGCATCAAGACGCTGACGGAAGGCGTCGAGACGCAGGAGCAGGCCGACTTCCTCGCCTCCATCGGCTGCGGACGCCTGCAGGGCTACTTTTTCGGCAAGCCGCAGCCGCTTGAAGGGTCCTTCGCGCACATCGCCTCGCAGGACCGCGGCCTCGAGTCGCGCAAGTGGCACCATTACTACGATACGGCAAGCTCCGTCATCCATCAGACGAAAAGCCCGCTGGCCCTGATTGATTTTGCCGATGACAAGGCCCGCTACCTCTACCTCAACGCGAGCTACGCCGAGCAACTCCTGGGCCTGCACTACGACCGCTCGTCCGCCGAGGAGGCACTCAACGCACCGAAGACAAACATCTACGACACCTTCCGCGAATTTTTGCAGATCGCGCGGCAGAGCGGCAAGCGCGAGACGTATTTCTACATCGACGAAGGCAATTACGTGCGCGTGATGATCGAGGTCGTGCTCGAATCCGCCGGCCACACGCTGCTGCTCATGAACCTCAAGAACATCACGGCCGATCACGAGCGGCTCGAGCACACGAAGCTCGACACGAACCTGCGCTACCTCTATCAGTTCTTCGACAGCATCCATCTCATCGATTTCGACGCCGACACCATCGAGCCGCTGTTCCTGCACGAGACGCCCGGCGCGGACATCCTGCTGACAAAACGGCACGGCTGGCAGGCGCTGCTCTCCTCCTTCGGGCAGAAGCACCTGCACCCCGACGACCGGCCGCGCTACGAGGCCTACTGCTCCTGTGACGCGTTCTGCCGGAAGCTCGCAGCCGCCCCCTCCGGTCAGCTGCACGACTGCTTCCGCGTGCAGGATCAGAACGGCAATTACGCCTGGAAGGAATTCACGGCCATGCTGCTGCCCAACACGCCGGGCCGCCGGCTGCTGACGACGATCCAGGACATCGGCCTGCCCGCTCTCACCATGCAGACGATGCTCCAGGAGAGCGGCGAGGTCGGGAATGTACCGGCCGGCATGTCCCTCGCGGCCCTGCTCTGGAAAAACCTCCAGCAGAATTCCAGGCTCTGCTATTTCTGGAAGGACCGGGAGCGGCGTTTCGTCGGGGCCTCGAAGGCCTTCCTCGCCTACTACGGCTTCCGCTCGGCCGACGCTATCATCGGCAAGACGGACGAAGACATGGGCTGGCACGTCGACAACGGTCCCTACCGCGACGATGAGATCGCCGTCATCGAGCACGGCCGCGTCATCGAGAAGCATGCGGGCCAGTGCATCATCCGCGGCGTGCTGCACCACATCACTTCCTACAAGTGGCCGATCTACCAGGACGGGCAGATTGTCGGCCTCATGGGCATGTTCTTCGACATCGACAGCGTGCTGCGCGAGCGGCTCAAGAATGCCCGGATCACGTATGAGGACGGCCTCACGCACCTCATGAACCGCCAGGGCCTCCTGGACGCCCTCATGCGCTACGAGGAGCAGTGGCAGCTGCACGACCGCCCCTACAGCCTCGTGCTCCTCGGCAGCCGCTCCTACAAGCGCATCTCGGACTCCTACGGCGAGAAGGTCTTGAAGGACCTCATCCGCAAGAAGGCCAGCCATCTGCGAAAACTCGCCGGCAAGGATTCGGCCATCGCGCGCGTGACGCAGTCGATGTTTGCACTCGTGCGCGGCAAGAGCCGGGACGGCGAGGTCGAGGCACTCACGCAGCACATCATCGAAGACCTCGAGGGCATACACGAGATCGACGGCAATCCCGTCACGATCACCGTGCAGTGCGGCATCGCCCACAGCGACGAGCCCGGCATCTCGGGCGAGAACATCTACCAGACGGCCTTTACGCGCCTGCAGCATACCCCCCGAAAATGAAAACAACTCTCAAGCAATGAGCCGGCGTCCCGCTTCGCCCGCGGCGGCCGCAGCCGGCAAAGGGCCCCGCACTTCCGGGACAAGCATCCACAGCCTCTAGGCGGCACAAAACATGCGTCCGGATTTCCGGAAAAACACTGCCCGTTCATGTAAAATGTGACGGAAATCAATCCTATCACAACCCCATCTATGGTATAATGAAAGCGTATTTAAACGAATCGATGAATAACTACAAATAATAGATACCAGAAGGGATACAATTGCCATATGGACGAGCAGGAAATCAAGGATTACGTCATCCATCATCTCGATACGGCCATCCAGAATCATTGGCTTCAAGTTTATTATCAGCCGGTCATCCGCACGCTGACGGGCGAGCTCTGCGGCCTCGAGGCGCTCTCGCGCTGGGTCGACCCGCAGGTCGGCTTCCTCTCCCCCGCCGCATTCATCCCGGTGCTCGAGGAGGCACAGCTCATCCACAGGCTCGACACGTACGTCCTCCGGGAGGTCTGCCGCATGCTGCGCGGCCGTTTCGACGCGGGCCTGCCCGTCACGCCCGTTTCGTTCAACCTCTCGCGCCTCGATTTCAGCATGCTCAACATCTTCGCGCTCATTGAGGGCGTCCGCAGCGAATTCGACCTGCCGCGCGACCTGCTACACATCGAGGTCACCGAAAGCGCGATGGCCAAGGATCTCGGCCCCATCCGCCAGACCATCGACAAGCTGCGCGCCGAGGGATACGAGGTCTGGATCGATGATTTCGGCAGCGGCTATTCGTCGCTCAATATCCTCAAGGACTGCACAATCGACCTCATCAAGCTCGACATGGGCTTTTTGCGCACGTTTACGGAAAAATCGCGCAAGATCATCGCGAGCGTCATCGATATGGCCAAGGAGCTCGGCATCAAGACGCTCGCGGAGGGCGTCGAGACGCAGGAGCAGGCCGATTTTCTCGCGTCGATCGGCTGCGGGCGCCAGCAGGGCTATTTCTACGGACGGCCCGAGCCGCTGCCTTCCGCGCTCGCGCGCATGCAGGAGCAGGGACGCACAACCGAGCTTCGCAAGTGGCACCATTACTACGATGTCGCGAGTGCCGCAATCCGCGCGACGAATCAGCCGCTCGCGCTCTTTGAGTTCTACGACGACAGCGTCCACTACCTCTACGCGACCCCCGCCTACCGTGAGCAGCTGATGTCCACGGGCTACGATCTCACGAAGGCGTCGACGGCGCTCAACGATGCGACGAATCCCTTCTTCTATCAGAATTTCCGCGAATTCTTCCTGCAGGCCCGCGCATCGCAGCAGACGGAGACGTATTTCTACGTCGAGAACGGCAGTTACATCCTCGTGCGCATCAGCATCCTCTACGAGGCCAACGGCCACACGCTCGTGCTGACGGAGTGCCGCAACATCAGCCAGGATACCCTGCATCTCGAGCATCAGAAGCTCGACCGCAACCTGCGGTATCTCTACTGGCTGTTCGAGTACGTCCACATCGTCAATTTCGCCGAGGACTCCATCGAGCCGCTCTTCATCCACACGAGCCCGCTGCACACGCCGCTGCGGCAGAAATGCTACGGCATCCGGCAGCAGCTGCACGATGTCTGCGAGCATATCATCTACGAGGAGGACCGGCCGCGCTTCCGGCGCTTCTATGAGCTTTCGACCATCGTCAGCCGCATCGAGAAGAGCCCGCACAACCGGCTCGTGGACCGGTTCCGCCTCATCGACGCGCACGGCAATTACAACTGGCGTTCGTTCACGCTCATGCTTGTGCCGAATTCGGGCTCGCGGCTCTTGCTCTCGCTCGTGCAGTGCATCGATGAACCCTGCCATAAGATCCATCAGCGGCTCAAGACGTGCCCGGCGCTGACGGCGCCGCCTGCTTCGTCCGTCGGCAGCCCGGCCGCTGTCTGCCGCCCGGGTTCCCTTTCGCATGAATGCCTCGCGCCGCTTCTCTGGAAGAGCCTGCAGCAGAATTCGCATATCTGCTATTTCTGGAAGGACCGGAAACGGCGGTTTCTCGGCGCGTCGAAGGCCTTTCTCGCCTATTACGGCTTCACGTCGGAGCAGGTGATTCTCGGCAAAACCGACGAGGATATGAATTGGCATGTAAACGGCATGCGCTACCAGGCTGACGAGCTCGCGGTCATCGAGCAGGGACATGTCGTCCGCGGCGTGCCGGGCCAGTGCATCGCGCGCGGCGTGCTGCGCCACATCGTCTGCTACAAGTGGCCGCTCTACAAGGACGGTCAGATTGTCGGCCTCATGGGCGCGTTTTTCGATACCGACACGGAGCGGCAGCGCCTCGCACAGGAGTCGGCTTCGTCGTATGAGGATACCGTGACGGGCCTCTGGAACCGCCAGGGCTTCCTCGACGCGCTGAATGCCTACAGCGAGCAGTACCGGAAAAACGGCCAGGGGTACACGCTCACGATCTTTAAGGGCCGCTTCGACGAGCGGCTCGCGAGCACGTACGGCCGGCAGCTGCTGACGCATCTCCTGCAGGAGGAGGCCCGCCGCCTGCGCGAGCTTGCAGGCAAAGATTCCGTCATCGCTCGCCTGCGCCAGTTCACGTTCGCCATCCTGCACCGCGATGCCGGGGATAAAAGCACGGAAGGCAGCGCGGCTGGGACGGAACGTGCCGAGAAGCTTGCGGCGAAGATCCAGCAGAGCCTCCACGATATCCACGAGATCGACGGCAACCCCGTCACGATCTCGTTCCGCTACAGCGTCGTCCACGCCGCAGAGGCAGGCCGCGCCAAAAAGGATTCTCAGGCTTCCCTCGCCCTCTACCGCCAGGCCATCGCCCGCCTGCGCCACAGATAAAGACGGACCTCATCCACCGCTGACGCGGTCCCCCTTCCCCAGTGGGGAAGGCTTGGGGCTCATGCCCTTCGGAAGAACATACGAGTCTAACAAGTTGCGCAGCCTTCCCGCAGCCGAAGGCTGACGGATGAGGTCGGGGAAGCTGTCGCGCCCTGCCGGCCATGGACCTCTTCCACCGCTACGCGGTCCCCCTTCTCCCTGCGGAGTACGCCGCCAGACAGGACTCGTCATCTGTTTGCTTCGAACTCCGCAAGTCCATGGACCTCTTCCACCGCTGCGCGGTCCCCCTTCTCCCTGCGGGGAGAAGGCTTGGGGCTCTTGCCCTTCGGCAGAACACGAGCGCAGCAAGTCGCGCAGCCTTCCCCGCGCACGGGGAAGGTGCCCCGAAGGGCCGGAAGAGGTCCTTGAACTGGCGGGTACCAGCACAACTCGACTATAAGCACCAGCGAGCGGCGTAGCCCCGCGCACGGGGAAGGTGCCCCGAAGGGGCGGAAGAGGTCCTTGAGCTGACGGGCATCAACACGACTCGACTGCGAATATTTACAAGCGTCGTAGCCCGCGCATGGGGAAGGTGGCAGCCGAAGGCTGACGGATGAGGTCGGAACAGTTGTCGCGCCCTGCCGGCCATGGACCTCTTCCACCGCTACGCGGTCCCCCTTCTCCCTGCGGGGAGAAGGCTTGGGCTCACATAAAAACGCCCTGACGTTTTTGTCAGGGCATTTTTGCGTGCGGCAGGCTTTGTACAGGGGATTAATTGGGGTCGAATTTCTTCGTAGCGTTTTCGAGCAGGCTGTCGCGGCAAGCTTTGGACGCGGCGAAGTAGTCGTGGATGGCGGGGCGGTCGTGGCGCTCGATGGCGCCGATGACTTCGCCGAGGATGTTCTGGAGGTTCTTCAGGTCGCTGGCGATGGCGTCACCGTTCGTCATGCAGATATCGGCCCACATGTCGGCGTTCGAGGAGGCGATGCGCGTCGTGTCCTTGAAACCGCCGCCGATGAGCTTGATGCACGACTCGCGGTCGTCGCCCGAACGGTTTAAAAGCGTCACGAGCGCGGCGGCCGTGACGTGCGGCACATGGCTGATGACGGAGGCGCAGCGGTCGTGCTTGGCGATGTCGAGCGTCGTGAAGTTCGCGCCCGTGTACTTGAGCACGCTCATGAGCTTTGCGTGGGCCTCAGGCGGCGCGCCGGTGTCTTCGACGATGACGTAGGCTTTGCCGACGAAGAGGTCTTTGACGGCGGCCTCGACACCGCTTTTCTCGCGGCCCGTCATCGGATGGCCGGCGATGTAGTAGATGTCTTTCGGCAGGATCTTCTGCAGATGCTGCCAGATGTAGCCTTTCGTGCTGCCCGCGTCGGTGAGGATGGTGCCGGGCTTTAAATACGGCAGGATCTTCTCGACCATCGGCACGATCTGGAGGACCGGCGGGCTCAGAAAGACGATGTCGGCATCCGCGACGACGGACGGAAGGTCCGACGATGCGTAGTCGACGGCACCGAGCGCGACGGCTTTGTCCATCGAGGACTGATGCCGGCAGAGGCCCGTGATGTAGATGGCGTCGCCGAGCTTGTCCTTGAGGCAGAGACCGAGCGAGCCGCCGATGAGGCCGACGCCGATGATGGCAAATTTCAGTTTCGCCTGCTTCCTGTCACTCATGCCGCTCATAATGTACGCCCCATGACTTCGCAGATCTTGCCGAGCTCGCTCATGAGCGCGTTGAAGTTCTTCGGCGTCAGGCTCTGGTCGCCATCTGAAAGCGCGACTTCCGGATGCGGATGGACCTCGATGATGAGGCCATCACAGCCCGCGGCGACGGCAGCGCGTGCCATCGGGCGCACCATTTCCCAGCGGCCCGTGCCGTGGCTCGGATCGACGATGATCGGCAGATGCGAGAGTTCCTTGACGGCCGCGACGGCGCTGAGGTCGAGCGTGTTGCGCGTGAACGTCTCATACGTGCGGATGCCGCGCTCGCAGAAGATGACCTGCTCGTTGCCGCCCGCCATGATGTATTCGGCCGCGTTGAGCCATTCGCTGATCGTCGCTGCGAGGCCGCGCTTGAGCATGACGGGTTTCTTCGCCTTGCCGAGCGCCTTTAAGAGCTGGAAGTTCTGCATGTTGCGCGCGCCGACCTGGTAGACATCGGCGTATTTGCCGACGAGCTCGATGTCGTCCTTGTCGACGATCTCCGTGACGACCTTGAGGCCCTCTTCATCGGCGACCTGGCGCAGCATCTTGAGGCCTTCCTCGGCGAGTCCCTGGAAATCGTACGGGCTCGTGCGCGGCTTGAACGCACCGCCGCGCAGGAATTGGGCGCCGCCCTGTTTGACGGCATGCGCAGCCTCGCGCAGCTGGTCGATGCTCTCAACAGAGCACGGCCCTGCCATGACGACGACTTCCTTGCCGCCGATCTTGACGCCGTCGACGTCGACGATGGTGTCTTCCGGATGGAAATGGCGGCTGACGAGCTTGTATTTCTCCGTGATGCGCACGGTCTTCTCGACGCCTTCCATCATGTTCATCTCGAGGTTCGCGATCTTCTTGCGGTCGCCGATGACGCCGATGATCGTGCAGTCCTCGCCCGTCGAGAGATGGGCCTTGAGGCCGACCTGGTGCAGGCGGTCCTCGATGTGTTCGATATTCTCTTTCGTGGCATTCGGTTTCATGACAATGATCATAATGAGTTCCTCCCCTGTTTCTGCGGATGATGGCGGTGGTGATGAGAATTGGACATGTCCCGATACAAAAAAGCCCGCCCCTCTACAGGGACGAGCTGATATACCCGTGGTACCACCCTGCTTGCCGATGCAAGCCTCTCCTTTCGGATACTGACATATCCTAGCCTCTGATAACGGTGGCATTCCGGCGCGGCCTACTCCTTTCAGCCTGCTGCTCCTGAGTGTATTTCGTCCGTGCCCCCTGCGGCGTTTCACCGGCCCGCCGCTCTCTGTCAGGAAGTCCTCGGAGTACTTCTCTCAATCGTCGCATTTCACTTGATGTATATTACAATAACAGTTTTTGCGGGAGTTGTCAACGTTTTTTCGCAAAAACGGCAAAAACTGTACCGTCCTTGCAGACATTTATATCAGCAAAGGCACGGCTCAGACGCGCACCATGGCGATCTCGTCGCAGTTCGGGAATTTCGGGCAGTCGATGCATTCCTTCCAGACCTTGTGCGGCAGCTCTTCCTTCGTGATCGTCTGGAAGCCCAGCTTCTGGAAAAAGCCCGGCTTGTACGTCAGCGTGAAGTATTTCTCGACGCCAAGTGCATCGCCCTCCTCGATGAGGCGGCGCACGATCTCGGCGCCGATGCCCTGGCGCGTGAGTGCGGGCGAGATGGCCATCGTGCGGACTTCGGCGAGCTTGTCCCAGATCATGTGCAGGCCACCGACGCCGACGACCTTGCCGTCATCGTCGACCGCGACGATCATGTCGCGCAGCGTCTCGTAGAGTGTGTTGCGCGCGCGTGCGAGCATGACGCCGTCCGTCGCGTAGTTGTTGACGAGATCATAGATCGCTTCGATATCCTGAAAGGTTGCTTTGCGGTATTCCATTCTGTTATTTCCTCTCCTTTTCCGATGCGTCTTTGGCTGCCGGTGCGTCTTTCGCGGCTTTGGCAGCGCGTAACGCCTTGGCCGGCGTGTCTGCTGCGGCCTCACAGCTCGGGCAGACGGGCGCGAGCGGACAGATGTCGCAGGCGGGCTTCCTGGCCTTGCAGATCTTGCGGCCGTGCCAGATCAGCCAGTGATGCGCGTCGGACCATTTTTCGCGCGGGATGTTCTTCATGAGGCCCTGCTCGACGGCGAGCGGCGTCGTGCCCGTCGCGAGCTGCAGCCGGTTCGCGATGCGGAAGACGTGGGTGTCGACAGCGATGGCCGGCTGATGGAAGGCCACGCTCATGACGACGTTGGCCGTCTTGCGCCCGACGCCCGGCAGCTTCTGAAGCTCCTCGAAGTCCGCGGGGACCTCGCCGCCGTACTGCGTGCAGAGCATCTGGCAGGCCGCGAGGATGTTCTTGGCCTTGTTGCGGAAGAGCCCGCAGTCGCGGATCTCGTTCTCGAGCGCCGGCAGGCCCATCGCGACGATGTCTTCGGGCCCGTGGACCTTCGCGAAGAGACGCTTCGTCGTGACGTTGACGCGCTTGTCGGTGCACTGCGCCGAGAGGATGACGGCGATGAGGAGCTCAAAGGCGTTATGAAAGATGAGTTCGGGCTTCGCGCCGCGGTACGTCTCCTCGAGGATGGCGAGCTGCTCGGCCCGTATTTTCTTGGTAATGCGCATAAATCCACTTCCTGTCATGGCAAAAGGAAAGGCCCAATCCATGAATTGAGCCTTTTCCCGAGTTTCACGATTTATTCCATTATAGCAGATTCCGACCGTCTGGCAAGATGCGGCCCGAGCAGCTCAAGCTGCTTCCGCGGCCAAAGGCGCCTCAGCGGCCCAAACTGCTTCCGCTGCATCAGTTCGTCAGGCTGCGGATTGGCGCCGGGATGCGGCCGCCGCGCGCGATGAACGCCTCGGAGCTGTACTGGTTGCGCACGGGGACGATCGGGCAGTAGCCGAGAAGCCCGCCGAACTCGACGACGTCGCCGACTTTCTTGCCGGGGACCGGGATGACGCGCACAGCCGTCGTCTTGTTGTTGATCATGCCGATGGCGGCTTCGTCGGCGATGATGCCCGAGATCGTCGCGGCCGTCGTATCGCCCTCGATGGCGATCATGTCGAGGCCGACGGAGCAGACGCACGTCATGGCCTCGAGCTTCTCAATCGAGAGGCTGCCCTCCGAAACGGCGTGGATCATGCCCTCGTCCTCGCTGACCGGGATGAAGGCGCCCGAGAGACCGCCGACGTGCGACGAGGCCATGAGGCCGCCCTTCTTGACGGCGTCGTTGAGGAGGGCGAGCGCAGCCGTCGTGCCCGGCGCGCCGCAGCTCTCGATGCCCATTTCCTCGATGATGCGCGCGACGCTGTCGCCGACGGCCGGCGTCGGAGCCAGCGACAGATCGATGATGCCGAACGGCACGCCGAGGCGCTTCGAAGCCTCGCGCGCGACGAGCTGGCCGACGCGCGTGATCTTGAAGGCCGTCTTCTTGATGGTTTCGGCGACTTCCGTGAAATCCGCGCCCTTGAGGTCCTCGAGCGCGTGCTTGACGACGCCCGGGCCCGAAACGCCGACGCTGACGACCTTGTCGGCCTCGCTGACGCCGTGGAACGCGCCGGCCATGAACGGATTGTCACCCGGCGCGTTGCAGAAGACGACGAGCTTCGCGCAGCCTAAAGCCTGCTGGTCGCGCGTGAGCTCGGCCGTGCGCTTGATGACCTCGCCCATCTCGCGCACGCAGTCCATGTTGATGCCCGTCTTCGTCGAGCCGAGGTTCACGGACGAGCAGACGAGATCCGTCGTCGCGAGCGCCTGCGGGATCGAGTTGATGAGCACGCGGTCGCCGTGCGTGAAGCCCTTCTCGACGAGCGCCGAAAAGCCGCCGATGAAGTTGATGCCGACTTCCTTGGCCGCGCGGTCCATGGCCTCGGCGACCGGCACGTACGAATCCGTCTTGCAGGCATCGGCCGCGATGGCGATTGGCGTGACCGAGACGCGCTTGTGGATGATGGGGATGCCGTACTCCGCCTCGATGTCCTCGCCCGTCTTGACGAGGAATTCCGCCGACGTCGTGATCTTGTCGTAGACGTTCTGGCAGAATTTCTCAATGTTCGGATGTGCACAGTCGCGCAGCGAAATGCCCATCGTGATCGTGCGGACATCGAGCTTGTTCTCCGTAATCATGCGGTTTGTTTCTAAAATATCATCAATCGTTATCACAAACAAAATCCTCCTGAACGCAAAAGAAGCCCGGGCCGCCCTGCTGCACCTGCCGCAGGGCAAAGGTCCCGAAACGCTTTCTTTCTAAAATAACGGTTATGCTGCCAAAATCACCGCAGCAGGCTGCGCGTCCCGCCTCCTGAATCTCCTGGATTTCCTGAACGCAGGGGCAAACGCCGCACGCCCTTTAGATGCGGTGCATGACGTTGAAGATATCCTCATGCTGGGCTTTAATCTCGACGTTGATCTCCTGGCCCTTCTCCTTGAGCGTCTTCTGCAGGTCGGCAAGCTTGATTTTGCTCTCGCTGATCTCGGCAATCATGACCATGTTGAAGAAACCGTCCATGATGTTCTGATTGATGTTCAGGATGTTGACGTTGTTCTCAGCCAGGATCTGGCTGACCATGGCGATGATGCCCACGCGGTCTTTGCCGACAACCGTTACTACGAGTTTCATTTACACATTACCCCTTTTCTTCTGCTCTGTGCCGCGTGCCTGTAACGGCAACGCACCATATATCAGCACAATGATTTCTTCCATTATAACAAGGCTCTCTGGAAAAACCAATACCCCGCGGGAAATTTATGCGAAATTCCAGGCCGGGACCAGCGCGGCAAGAGAAAACGCGTTCGCACCAAAAGGCAGGCGGCTCCCCTGCCACGGTCTCCGGCAGGTCCGAGCCGCCAGCGTGACGGCTGCGGCAGATGGCAGCGGATATGGTATAATAAAGGAAGCGGCCTGCGGCATAGAGCTGCGGGCCCCAGTTTCAGATGAAAGGATGATACCATATGGATTATGGATTCTTTGACGGCGCGTTCGTGCCGCTTGATGAAGCCGCGGCGGCCGTTGACGACCGTGGCTATGCGATGGGTGACGGGGCCTTCGAGGTCACGCGCGTCTATGACGGCAGATGCTTCGCGCTGCCCGAGCATATCAAGTCCCTGCGCCATTCGCTGCGCGAGCTTGCCATCCCGATCACCTACATGGACGAGGAGCTCACGGCCATCCACGAGGACCTCATCAAAAGGAGCGGCGTCAAAAACGGCCTCATCCGCCTGCAGGTGACGCGCGGCCTCGGCAGCAGCAGTCTCGCCTTCCCCAAAATGGTCGTGCCGCTGCTCTCGGCTGCCATTCACGATTTTGACGGGGCCGAAGCCGAGGCGGACGGCGCCGGCAGTGAAAGAGACGGCGCGCCCAAAGGACTTGCGGCCATCTTTGCCGAGGACATGCGCTGGCTGCGCTGCGACATCAATTCCCTGAACCGGCTCGGCAACGTGCTCGCGCAGGAGGAAGCGCAGCGCCGCCACGCCGATACGGCCATCCTCTGCCGCCAGGATACGAACCTCATCACGGAGAGCACCGACGCCAATTTCTTCATCGTCAAGGACGGCCTCGTCTGGACGCATCCTGAGGGCCACCTCATCCGCAGCGGCGTGACGCGCGCACAGCTCCTCGGGCAGATTTTCCCGCAGCTCCAGCTGACCGTTGTCGAGAAGGCGTTCGCGCCGGCCTTCGCGCTGACGGCTGAAGAAGCCTTCGTCGCGAGCACCGCGCGCGGCATCGCTCCCGTCACGAAGATCGACGGCAAGGCCATCGGCACGGGCGAGCCCGGCCCCGTCACGCAGTCCCTCGCCGCAGCTTACCAGGATTTCATCAAAGCCCACCTTTGATAAAGGATAAGTATCTTCAGACATACGATAACCGCATGTTATCGTTGCGATTCTTATATGATAAGATAAACGCAGATAATGATTCGAATTGGTTATCGATTGGGAAAAAAATCACGTTCTCCATTGACAAAGTCATTTTTAGTACCTATACTAGTCTTGTGATGCGAATTTGTGTGAACTCGTGAAAAACAATGTACGACGCGCGTTTCCCCTATTTCACAAAACGTTTTTGCCCATTTTAACTATGTATTCTCAATAAGTTCCATTTATGGAGCAATTATCCTAAGGAGAGTGTTATCTATGGCTAAGAAACCCGTTCAAATCATGGAGACTGTCCTGCGCGATGGTCATCAGTCCCTCTGCGCGACGCGCATGCGCACGTCCGACATGCTGCCGCAGCTCGAGGCGCTCGATGCCGTCGGTTACAAGGCCCTCGAAGCCTGGGGCGGCGCCACGTTTGATACCTGCCTGCGTTTCCTCGATGAAGATCCGTGGGAGCGTCTGGATACGCTGAAATCCAAGCTCAAGACCCCGATCCAGATGCTGCTGCGCGGCCAGAACCTCCTCGGATACAACCACTATTCCAACGATGTCGTCGAGAAATTCGTCCAGAAGGCTTCGGCACACGGCGTCGGCGTCTTCCGCATCTTCGATGCCCTCAACGATGTGCGCAACCTGCGTGTCGCCATCGATGCCGCTCTCAAATGCCCGGAGAAGCCGGAGGTCCAGGGCTGCCTCGTCTACACGGTCAGCCCGGTCCACACGAACGAGATGTTCGTCGACCTCGCAAAACAGCTGCAGGAGATGGGCTGCCATTCCATCTGCATCAAGGATATGTCCGGCCTCCTGAAGCCGTATGTCGCCGAGGACCTCGTCAAGAAACTCAAGGCTGCCCTCGATATCCCGGTTGAGCTCCACACGCACTGCACGTCGGGCTTTGGCCATGCGACGTACCTCAAGGCCATCGAGGCCGGCGTCGACATCATCGACTGCGCACTCGCACCGTTCTCCTCCGACACGTCCCAGCCGTGCACGGAGACGATGATCCGCATGCTCGAAGGCACGGAGCGCGACACGGGCATCGACGTCCAGCAGCTCACGCCGATCTCCAAGTACTTCCTCGAAGTCAAGAAACGCCTCATCAAGGAATTCAACCTCAAGGGCTATTTCGACATCAACCCGAACGTCCTCGACTTCCAGATTCCGGGCGGCATGCTCTCGAACCTCGCCAACCAGCTCAAGGAAGCCGGCATGGAAGACAAGTATCAGGATCTGCTCGACGAGATGCCGCGCGTCCGCAAGGACCTCGGTTATCCGCCGCTCGTCACGCCGTCCTCCCAGATTGTCGGCACGATGGCCACGTTCAACGTCATGGCCGGCGAGCGCTACAAGATGGTCCCGACGGAGTTCAAGGATCTCGCACGCGGCAAGTTCGGCCGCACGCCGGTTCCTGTCGACCGCGACTTCCTGACGAAGACGCTCGGCATCGCACCGGAAGACATCATCGAGGATTGCTCCATCGAGGATGCCAAGGCCAAGACGTTCGCCGATTTCAAGGCGGAGCTCAAGGACAAGGGCTATCTGAATCCGTCGGATGAGGATGTCCTCTCCTACGCCCTGTTCCCGCAGGTCGCTGAGGAGTTCTTCCAGCGCCACTTCCAGAAGATCACGGCTTACGTCAAATAAGCATCTCATACAACATCTCGTTTAAAGTCTCTTTCATCAAAGGACGGAGTTCGCAGCCCGGCGGATTCCGTCCTCTTTTTTTGTCCGCGTGCCGCCTCCCAGCTGCCGCTGGACGGAGTGCGGCCAGCCTCCCATGATTCTGTCACTTTTGCCCATCCCGGCGGCTCGTCATGCTTGACCGCCTTAGAAATATTCTATATAATAAGTATGTTATTTTTTTATAGTTTAAAACGGATCACCGGCAGAAATGGAGTTTGATGAAATGGAAATCCTGAACTCGATTGTCAATGCAATCAACAATGTACTCTGGTCCTACGTCCTCATCGTCGTGCTCGTCGGCTGCGGCCTCTGGTTCACGTTCTCGACGCGCTTCGTGCAGCTGCGGCTGCTGCCCGAGATGCTGCGCCTCCTGACCGAGGGCATCGGCAAGAAAACCGAAGGCGACGCCATCAGCTCGTTCCAGGCCTTCTGCGTCAGCACGGCCTCGCGCGTCGGCGTCGGCAACATCGCGGGCGTCGCCATTGCCATCGTCACGGGCGGCCCGGGCGCCGTCTTCTGGATGTGGGCCATCGCCTTCCTAGGCTGTGCGACGGGCTTTGTCGAGAGCACGCTCGCGCAGATCTACAAGCTGCCGCGCGGCAACGGCAAATTCCACGGCGGCCCCGCGTACTACATCAAGAACGCGCTCGGCCAGCCCGGCATCGCCAAGCTCTTCGCCATCCTGATCTCCGTGACGTTCGGTCTCATCTACGTCTCGGTCCAGGCCAATACCATCGCGCTCTCCGCGAAGACGGCGTTCGGCATCGACCCGCTGCTCTCGGCCGTCTTCCTCTGCGTGCTCACGGCCCTCGTCATCTTTGGCGGCATGACGCGCATCGCGAAATTCACGGAATTCCTCGTGCCGATCATGGCGGGCCTCTACCTTTTGACGGCCTTCGTCATCATCGTGCTGCACATCGACATGATTCCCTCGATGTTCGCGCTGATCCTCCACGACGCCTTCTCGCCGCAGGCAGCCGTCGGCGGCGGACTCGGCACGGCCGTCCTCACGGGCGTCAAGCGCGGCCTCTTCTCGAATGAAGCCGGCGAAGGCTCCGTGCCGAACGCCGCGGCCACGGCCGATGTCACCCACCCCATCAAGCAGGGCCTCGTGCAGTCGTTTGGCGTTTACGTCGACACCTGGATTGTCTGCTCGGCCACGGCCTTCATCGTGCTGCTGACGGGCCAGTACACAATCGGCGGCGACCTCACGGGCATCGAGCTCGCCCAGGCCTCGCTCGCGAGCATCTTTGGCCCCATGGCCCCCGCGGCCGTCGCCATCCTCATCCTGATGTTCGCTTTCAGCTCGATTGTCGGCAACTACTACTACGGCGAGATCAACATCGCCTTCTTCGAGGGCAATACGAAAAAGGCCCTGACCATCTTCCGCATCGGCGTCGTGCTCATGGTTCTCTTCGGCTGCCTCGCCGAACTCTCCCTCGTCTGGAACCTCGCCGACCTCTTCATGGGCTTCCTCTGCCTCACAAACCTCTACGCCGTCGCGCGCCTCTCCAAATACGCGCGCATTGCGCTGTTTGACTACGTCAAGCAGAAAAAACAGGGCGTCGAGGAGCCCGTCTTCGACCCCGCCATCTTAGGCGACGAACGCGGCGTCCACGCCTGGGGCGTCGACCGCGAAAAATAATACATCCCACCCAAAAGGAGCTGCCAAACGGCAGCTCCTTTCGCGTCCCCAGGCTTTCAGCCCGTGCAATGGCGTCCCCTTTAGGGAAGCTGTCAGCGCAGCTGACTGAAGGGGTGACGGCTCGCAGCAACTTGCCATTTCCATGCAAATTGAAATATGCGCGGAACTTCGTCCATGGACCTCTTCCGGCCCTTCGGGCCACCTTCTCCGTGCGCGGAGAAGGCTTGGGGCTCGTGCAGATAGCGTCCCCTTTTGGGAAGCTGTCAGCGCAGCTGACTGAAGGGGTGACGGCTCGCAGCAACGTGTCATTTTGATGTAAATCAAAATATGTGCAGGTCCTCGCCCATGGACCCCTTTCGGCCCTGCGGGCCACTTTCCCCGTGCGCGGGGACAGCTTGAGGCTCGTGCAATGGGGAGGATGAGGTTGGGGAAGCTGTCAGCGTAGTTGACTGAAGGGGTGACGGCTCGCAGCAACAACAAAAAAAGACGCGGCAGGCGTGATGCCTGCTGCGTCTTTTTTTCTATCAGAACTGCCAGTTGATGCCGATGTTGCCCTGCCATTTCTTGTGCCAGTCGCTGCCGAACGAGCGCTGGACGTCGCCGTAGAGGATCGTGCGGTCATTCAGGCGGTACGTGCCGCCAAGGCTGGCTTCGTACCAGGTGCTGCCGTAGTCACGCGACCAGTCCATCGTCTCGCCGTCGGCTGCAGAGAGATGCATCGCGCGGCGGCCGCCGAACTCGTGCAGCGCGGAGAGGCGCAGGTAGTAGTCAAGCGGCTTCTCGGCATCCGGCGTGCGGCGGCCGAAGACGAAGCCGACGCGGCCGATGAAGCTGTCGTAGTCGTCCATGTGTACCTGCTTCTCGCGTGCCGTCGTGTAATGCGTGCTGCCGAGATGGCCATAGACAAGCTGCGCCTGAGGCTCGATGAAGACACCTTTGTCATTGAGTTTCATCGTCTTGCCATACTCGAGGCTCAGGCTCGCCGCACGCGTGCGGTAATTCGCCTGATCCGGGTACGAACCGAACGTATGAAGGTCCACATCATCGCGGCCCCACTTGGCCACGGCGTCCGTGTAGACGCCCGAGTCGCCGAACCACGTGCCGTAGACACCAGCCGCCAGCGAATGGTTGCTGCTCGTGCCGTAGTCGTAATGCGGCGAAGCGATGCCGCGCTCGCCGAAGAAGCCGTAGAAGCTCTTGGGATCCGCCGCGTAATCATAGCCGAGCTGCAAAGCGTGATAGCGGCTGTCGTAGCCCGGCCCATCGAACTCGCCGCCGTACATGCGCGCCCAAATGCCCGACGCATCCTGCTTGTCCTTGAGGAACCGCAGCTCGCCCATACGCTGGCGCAGCGTCTCGATATCCATGCGGTACGAGCCGTAGGCGTAATCGGCCGCGCCGAGCAGCGGCTTCGTGTCCTTGTTGATGCTCTTCTGGATTTTCGTCAGGTACCATTCCGTCTCTTTCCCAACGACATTCCCCTGCGCATCCTTTACCGTATCGCCGCGCTGGATGGTCGGTGTCACATCCCAGAGCCCGCCTTTATCGAGGGACTTGCCGGCAAATACGGCGTTCCTGCTTTCATCCGTGATGAGTAGCAGATTCCTGACACCGGTCACCTCCTTGCCCGTGAGGAAACTCTTGTCGTAAACCTGCACGCTGCCCTGGCTGCCGGCCGCAGCTTCAGTAATGTTGATTTTGTCGCCATCCGTCTGGCTGTCCAGGTCCGTCTTCATCAGGAACGTACCGCCTTGCCCGTCGAATGTACCGATGTTTAGCGTCTGGTACGCATCATTAGCCCTCATATCCACCACAGAAGACGTATTGGTCAGGGATGTCAGAGAGCTGTCGCCCTTCATATGCCAGATTGAACCATCCTGCATCGTCAGATTCAAGGTTCCGGCCGTATCGGTATTCTGATAATCAGTGCCACGGCCTTCCCAATCGCCTTGCTTCAGCGTGATATTGGCAGTGCCACCATGACCAGCAGAGATATTGCCCTTGATTTCGCCGCCTTCCGCCGTAGTCAAATCAATGGTTCCTGCCGGCAGATTCGTTGCCTGGGTTTCATCGATATCAGTATCAATATCCGCCATGATATTGCCGTAGATGCCTTTGGCCTTGTCCACGGTGATCGTTCCGTCGCTCAGTGCCGCCAGCGCCGAAGCATCGACATCCCCGTAATCCTTATCCTGGTAGCTAAGATCATTCAGATCCTCGTGAACATTGATGATGGCATTCTGCTTGATATTTACATTGGACAGCCCGAAATAATCGCCATAATCATCTTTCACTTTTTCGACTCCTGCAAGAACGCCTGCTGCCCCTGCATTCTGAATCCGTACAGTGCCACTTCCATCTTGATGTTTCCCATCAAAAGTAATGGTACTACCGTCCAGCGCTTTCACTTCTCCGTTGATGAGATTGTTGTCGGCATTGAGCGCAATAGCACCCTCATACCGGCTGTAAAGAGCTGCATCTGCCCCGGAAACGGTAATATTCTGAGCCGTTCCCGTTACAGCACCGGTAATATCTTGTATCCCGTATCCCCTTCTCCGGTACCACCAATGATCTTCAAGGTATCCTGTGCATCCAGCGTGATTTTGCTGTCGTCTGTGGAAGCACCGTTTAAAAATATCCCTCGGAAGCCATCTACCGGAGGATTGCCATCCAGAGTGAGGTTCCGGCCGCTGAGAGACATGTCCACCAATCCCATTCCCTGCAGGGCTGTGCTGTAGCCGTTAACATTCAGATTTTCTGCTGCTTTCATTGTGAGTTTCGCTGTGGATGGATATCCGTAGGCATAGACGCCCACAGAATAATAAGCAAGATTTTCATTGGGTGTGCTGCAGGTAACATTGATATTCTTTGCCTGAAACTCCATCGTCCCATCTTGATATATCTGATCCATATGGATGCCGCGCTGCTCATTATCCAGATTGAAATCTCCGGTCATGTTGAATTTGACACTCTTAGCATCCTGTCCCAATATCCCATGGCTGCGCACCAGTGGACTATTCGCCGATGTATTGTTGTTAATAGAATCAATAGTCACCGAATGACCGGAAATGGAAGATGTGCTTTTGTTACTAAAATACAGAGTCTTTACAGAATGGCCAGTTAAATCATCGTCAAATACTTTGTCCCTGCTTTTCGCATCATTATAGAAATGATAATCAGCTCCCGCAGATTTCCCATCAATTTTGTCATCTATGGTCAGTCTGCCATTTACACTCCGGAAACTCCGATTGTATCCGACTGCTTCGAAATCGTATGTTCTCCCGTCGGCTTTCCCCACATGGATCGTCATGTTCTGTGCACTGTCGGACACAGCAAAGGCATCTTCCATCGTAGGACGATTGAGAAAAACTCCTTTTTCAAAGGTATATTCGGATTTTACGTCGGCAGGAGGAATGATCTCTCCCTGATACTCCACAAAATCCGTATAATCTCCTGGATGGCCGGTAAACGCCTCCGCTGCCCAGGCATGGTTCTGGAATGCATATCCTCCCGTAACGGCCATAACAGCCAGCATGATCCGCAGCTGTTTTGCTTTTTTTCGATTCATACGAAACCCTCCCATAATACATATGGTGTAAATCCGGTTTACATCATCATGGCTCTCGTTCTACATAAACTGGGAGGATTGTAGCACATATCAAAAAAAAAAAACAGTGCTAAATATCGATTCTTTCTTATCCACAAGCCTAATCTTATTCTAATGAAATTTTAGTCAATTTTTCATAGTCTTTCTCGTGAAGACATCGCTATTGAGGCAAGAATCAAGTCGCCACAAGGATTTGTTTGCATTCAGACATCATAAAAATAAAATTCATAAAACTTTTGTATTGTGGTACAGGACTAACAATCCCGTGAGAGCTGCCATGCAGGAAAACCTGCATGCTGATAATTAAAATGCACACGTCCCCATGGACCTCTTCCGCCTCGCAGGCTCGGCACCTTTTCCGACCTCATCCGTCAGCCTATCGGCTGCCACCTTCCCCAAAGGGGAAGGCTATGGAGAAGTCTTCGCTTCGATGTAGATAACTCAAGCGGAGAGATGTATTCCGCCTGGAGGCGCAGAGCGATTGCCCGCAGGGCTGGGACCCAACAAAAAAAATCCTTTGCGCTGAATGTCAGAACGCCGCGGCAGGCGGCGAGCTGTCTTTGTCGTTCGTAGTAGATTGGTCCCCATTCAGCGTCGCGCTGAAGCCGGAATACATCCCGCAGCGCCTTGCCCATGGACCTCTTCTACCGCTGCGCGGTCCCCCTTCTCCGTGCGCGGGGACGGCTTTGGGCGTCCCCTTGGGGAAGCTGTCAGCGCAGCTGACTGAAGGGGTACCTGCTCGCAGAATCATAGTGCTTCCGTGTAAACAAACATCACGTATCACAATCTCATTTCATCGAGCAGCAACGCCAATACCTGCTGAATCCCCTATCGGCCCTGCGGGCCACTTTCCCCAAGGGGAAAACTTGTTTAGCCAGCCGACTCCGCGCATCGTTGCGCCCTCATCCCTGTCCTTTCACATTTAGCGGCGCGACGAAGCCGGAATACATTCCGCAGCGTCTTGCTGCTAGCTGCCTCCAGCCCCTGACAACCTTTCGTTTTATATGATATAATAAAGACAAAAAGAAAAGGTGCCTGCCATGAAGCCGAAACGGTCTTACAAAGATTCGCTTTTCCGTCACATCTTCAACGACAAGCGGCGGCTCGCCAGCCTCTACACGGCCCTGACCGGCCGCAGCGTTGCTCCGAAGGACATCACGATCACGACGCTGCGCGGTGTGTTCTTCAACGACATCAAGAATGACATCAGCTTCCGCATCGGCGACCGCGACATCATCCTCATGGAACACCAGAGCTCATGGAATCCCAACATGCCGCTGCGCATGCTCTGGTACATCGCCAAGCTTTACAGCCGCCAGCTCGACTCCCGGGAGCTCGTCTACCGCTCGCGTCTCATCCCCATTCCCGCGCCGGAATTCTACGTCTTCTACAACGGCAGTCACGACGAACCCGACTACCAGGAACTCCATCTTTCCAGTGCCTTCTCTCACGCAACCAATTCCCTTGAGCTCGTCGTCAACTGTTACAACATCAACTACTCCACCCAAAATAGGCTCCTTGATTCCTGCTACGAGCTTCGCTGTTGCAGCATCTTCGTACAGAAAGTCCGCGATGGCCTCCGAGACGGACTTGAGCTCAAAATTGCCATACGTCAAGCCATTACCTACTGCAAGACACATGACATATTAGCAGATTATTTCCAGAAGAACGAAAGTGAGGTGTTCGATATGGTCAACTTCAAATGGGATCAGAAACGCGCGCTCGAAGTCGCAAAAGAAGACGGTTTCGCTGATGGCGAGCGCAAAGCCTCGATGAAGATCGCGCTGTCTCTTTTAAAAAAAGGCCTTCCAATAGGCATCATCACCGACTCGACCAACCTCTCACTTGAAGAGATCCGCAAAATCGCCAAAGACAACGGTCTGGCCTTCTGACTAGTCCCTTAATACAAAAGCGAAAAAGCCATGTTCGTATTTTGAGCATGGCTTTTTCTCCATTCAAAGTACTTTGCCCATGGACCTCTTCTGGCCCTGCGGGCCACCTTTCCCGGGGATGCCACCGGCATCCCGCGCTTCGCGCCCGTGCGCGGAGTTACCATGCAAGAAAATCCCCTGCGTCTTGTTGCTTCAGCTGCACACGTCCCCACGGACCTCTTCCGGCCCTGCGGGCCACCTTCTCCGTGCGCGGAGAAGGCTTTTCTTTCGAAGCGTTGCCTCCCCGACCTCATCCGCCCTTCGGGCACCTTCCCTCAACCTCATCCGTCAGCCTATCGGCTGCCACCTTCCCCAGAGGGGAAGGCTTTGGGGAAGGCTTTGGATGCAAAAATCCTTCTTCCGGCATGCGGAAGAAGGATTTTTCGGTTTCTATGACGTACCGGCGGTGCGGACAGGATTGTGTCAGGCGCACGGACCGGAAATGCTGGTCAGATATGGAAGAAGTTCATGCATTTCATGGTCAGCTGCTTGGCGTCGGCGTTTTTGTGCTTGAGCAGGTACTCGAGCGTGTAGACGTAGAAGAACGAAGAGATTGGGACGAAGCGGCGGCCTTTGCGGAAGTTGCCCCAGATCAGGAGCTTGTGGTAGATCTTGGCGAAGTCCTCGGGGGTCGCTTCGTATTTCTTCATGATGCGCCGGAGCTTCCAGTCCGACTGGCAGGCGGCGTAGATCTTCGGCAGCAGCGCGGAGTTGTGGACGTCGTCGCTGTAGGCCTGGATGAGGCGGTTGACGACGGACGAGCGGTGCAGGGAATGGTACATCTCCAGGCCGAACACGCCGATGATTACGATCAGCACGAAAAAATAAAGTGAATATACGTTCATGCTCTCACCTCAGCGCATGGGCTTGCCGGCCGTCGCGGCGTAGATGGCGAATTCCTCGCGGCCATCGAGCGCCAGCGCCTGGTTGAGCGCCGCGTCGTCGAACGAGCCAACGGCACAGACGCCGGTCTTGACGGTCTGCGCCGCGAGATAGAGATTCTCGCAGACGTGGCCGGCATCGAGGAAGAGATAGCGGTAGGCGCGCGGGCCGTAGCGGTGCGTCATGCGGTCGCGCACGGCCGACCAGACGAAGGTCACGGCGCTCTTTTCCACCATGCGGCGGCCCGGGAAGGCCGCGAGGAACGCTTCTTTGTCGAGGTCCGTGAGCAGCAAGAGCGCGTGGTCAAACGGCAGGAAGCGGTAGAAACCGGGCTTCAGCCCTTCGACGCGCTGCACGAAAAGATACGTCTCGAGCGCGTGGCGTGCGCCGGCCGACGGCACGTTGCGCATGCTGCCGCCGTTCGGCAGGGCCATCTTGACGCCCTGCGTGCACCAGAGAAGATACGAGAGCTCCTTGACGGGGATGGGCTCGTCCTGCTGGTACTGGCGCACGGAGGTGCGCAGCTCAATGGTTTCAAGGAAATTGACGTTGATGTCGGGGAAAAAATCCGGCTCGGGCAACGTCACAAAGCTCCTACCGTTCTGCGGCGGCACGTATTTCTCGGGGGCCGGCACGGGCACGCCCTCTTGCAGCGGCACATCCTGGCAGTGCTCGAGCGTCGTGCCGGCCATGAACTGTTCTTCAAGCGAAAGATCCAACATCATCACCTCAGAGATTCGGGCGGACGCCTGTCTTGCCCGTGAATTTATGGTAGCTGGCACCTTTGCGGCGGCCCATGAGCTCGGCGAAGAGCTCCTCCGGCGAGATGTTGTGGTACGCGAGCAGCACGAGGCAGTGGTACCAGAGATCGCCCATCTCGTAGACGATATCCTTGCGCACGTTGTTCTTCGAGGCGATGATCGTCTCGACGGCCTCCTCGCCGACTTTCTTCAGGATCTTGTCCTGGCCCTTCTCAAAGAGATAATTCGTGTAGGAGCCTTCGACCGGGTTGACGCGGCGGTCCTGGATGACGTTGTAGAGGTCGTAGAGGACGGTCGCGAGGTTGGCCTTTTTCTCCGGCGGGATGACGGCGATGCCCTTCTGCTCCTCGCCCGCGAGCTTGCGGCCCGAGAAGCAGGTGTACGTGCCCGTATGGCAGGCCACGCCCGTCTGGTGCACGCGCACGAGCAGCGTGTCGCCGTCGCAGTCATAGGAAATCTCGCGCACGCGCTGGACGTTGCCGGATGTCTCGCCCTTCTGCCAGAGCTTCTGGCGGCTGCGGCTGAAGAACCAGGTGTAGCCGGTCGCAAGCGTCTTCTTGAGGGATTCCTCGTTCATGTAGGCCAGCATGAGCACCTGGCCGTTCTCCTCCTGCACGATGGCAGGCACGAGGCCTTTTTCATCAAATTTGACCATCGAGATATCGACGTTGTTTTGCATTTGTTCCATCAGAATCGAACCTCCACTCCGCGGGACTGCAAGTATTCCTTGACCTGACGGACCGTGAACTCACCGTAATGGAAGACGGAAGCCGCGAGCACGGCGTCGGCCTTGCCGAGCGTCAGCACATCGTAGAAATGCTCGAGCTTGCCGGCACCGCCCGAGGCGATGACGGGCACATCGACGGCCTCCGATACCGCGCGCGTGAGCTCGATGTCGTAGCCGTCCTTCGTGCCGTCGGCGTCCATGCTCGTCAAGAGGATCTCGCCGGCACCGAGGGAGACGGCTTTTTTAACCCACTCGAGGCAGTCGAGCCCCGTCGGCGTGCGGCCGCCGTTGACGTAGACTTCCCACTTGTGGTCGCCCGCGCGGCGCGCATCGACGGCGAGCACCATGCACTGGCGGCCGAAGCGCTCGGCCCCCTCGCGCAGAAGCGAGGGGTTCTTGACGGCGGCGGTGTTGAGGGACGTCTTGTCGGCGCCGGCCTTCAGCATGCGGCGCATGTCTTCAACCGTGCGGATGCCGCCGCCCACCGTGAACGGAATGAACACCTGCGAGGCGCAGTCGCGCGCGACCTGAACCATCGTCTGGCGGTCGTCGCTCGAGGCCGTGATGTCGAGGAAGACGAGCTCATCGGCGCGTTCGGCGTCGTAGCGGGCCGCGAGCTCCACCGGGTCGCCCGCGTCGCGCAGCCCGACGAAGTTCGTGCCCTTGACGACACGACCGTCCTTGACATCCAGGCAAGGAATAATGCGTTTTGTATACATATATTTTAGTCCTCCTTCGCCGCGATTTCAATAGCCTGCGCGAGGTCGAGCGTGCCCATGTAGATGGACTTGCCGACGATGACGCCTTCGATGCCGTCCGCTTCATGCGGCTTCAGGGCCTCGATGTCCGCGAGCGACTTGACGCCGCCCGAGGCGACGACCGCGACGCCGCTCTCGCGCGCAAGCTTGGCCGTGGCCTCGACGTTGACGCCAGAAAGCGTGCCGTCGCGCGAAATATCCGTGTAGATGATCGTCCTGACGCCTGCTTTCTTCATCTCTTTGGCGAGTGCCGTGGCCTCGACATCGCCCGAGACACCCCAGCCGTCGACGGCGACGATGCCGTCCTTCGCGTCGATGCCGACGACGATGCGGTCACCGTACTTCGCGCAGGCTTCCCGCACGAGCTTTGGATCGCGCACGGCCACGGACCCCAGGATCACACGGCGCACGCCGAGCGCGAGCACGTCGTCGATGTTCTTCATCGTGCGGATGCCGCCGCCGAGCTCCACGGGGATGTCGACGGCCGCAAGGATCTTCTTCACCGTCTCGAGGTTGCGCGACTCGCCCGCAAGCGCCCCGTCAAGGTCGACGAGATGCAGGAACTGCGCTCCCTGTGCCTGCCATTTCTTCGCCATTTCCTCGGGGCGGTCCGAGAAGACCGTCTCCTGCTTGAAGTCCCCCTTCAAGAGCCGCACGCATTTTCCGCCGCGGATATCGATTGCTGGAAAAATAATCATCGGAAATCCCCCTGCCTCTCGCTGTTCATTGCTGATTGTTCCATTGTTCCATTTGTATGGTTTCGTCCCGTATGTCTTCTTCCGAAAAAACGGCAAACGGCCGAAATCACGTTCAGCCGCTTCGCCGTTCTCGTTTTCCTGTATATGGCTGCCTCTCAGCTTTGCCTCTTATGCTTCGATAAAATTCTTCAGGATGTGCAGGCCCACGTTGCCGGATTTCTCAGGGTGGAACTGCGTAGCCTGGACGTTGCCCTTGGCGACGGATGCCGTGAGCTGCTCGCCGTACTCCGTCACGGACGTGATGACCACGGGGTCCTCGGGCACGGCGTGGTAGCTGTGCACGAAGTAGACGTAGGGTTTCTCCCCGAGCCCTGCGAAAAGGTCCGCCTTCTGCCGCGGCTCGCGGATGGCAAGCGAATTCCAGCCCATGTGCGGCACCTTGAGTCCCGGGGCCTGGATCTTTTTCACGAGCCCCGGGATGAGGCCGAGGCCGCGGACGCCCGGGCTTTCCTCGCTGCCGTCAAAGAGAATCTGCAGGCCGACGCAGATGCCGAGCAGCGGCTTGCCTTTTGTGACGCAGTCCAGGAGCGCCGGGATGAGGCCGCTTGCCTCGAGGTTCTTCATGCAATCGCCGAAGGCCCCGACGCCCGGCAGCACGATCTTGTCGGCCGCGCGGATGACCGCCTCGTCACTCGTGACGCGGACATCGGCGCCGAGTGCCGCAAAGGCCTTCTCGACGCTGAAGAGGTTGCCCACGCCGTAATCGATTACTGCAATCATACTTCCGCCCCCTTACAATGAACCCTTGGTCGAAGGAATGCCCTCGACGCGGGGGTCGTCCTCGACGGCGATGCGCAGCGCATGGCCGAGCGCCTTGAAGATGGCTTCGACCTTGTGATGCGAATTCTTGCCGTAGAGCACGCGGACGTGCAGCGTGATGCCCGCATGGACGGCAAACGCGCGCAGGAATTCCTCCGTGAGCTCCGTGTCGAAGCCGCCGATCATCGGGGCCATCTCGCCGCCCTCGTAGACGAGGTACGGCCGGCCACTGATGTCGAGCGAGACGAAGGCCAGCGCCTCATCCATCGGCAGGTAGAACGTGCCGTAGCGGCGGATGCCCTTCTTGTCGCCGATGGCCTTCTTGAAGGCGTCGCCGAGCGCGATGCCGATGTCCTCGACCGAGTGATGGCCGTCGACGTCAATGTCGCCGTCGCAGGCCAGCGTGAGATCCATGAGACCGTGCGAGGTCATGAGGTTGAGCATGTGGTCGAAAAAGCCGATGCCCGAGTCGATGACGCCGTGGCCGTTGCCGTCGAGGTTCAGGATAAGCTTGATGTTCGTCTCTGCCGTCTTGCGTTCGACGGTTGCCGTGCGCATACTCATGCTCTGCCCTCCGTGAATGCCTTGAAATAATTGTACCAGGTGTCGTTCTCCTCGCGGCGGCCCATCGAGATACGCAGGCAGTCCTTGAGGCCCGGCGCCTCGCCGAAGTGGCGCACGCCGATGCCCTTCGACTCAAAGAGCTCGTTGAGGGCCTTGGCCTCGGCATAGTGCACGAGGATGAAATTCGTCTCGGACGGGTAGACCGTGACGCCCGGCAGCTTCTTGAGCTCTTCCTGCATGCGCTTGCGCTCCGAGATCATGATCTGGATGTGCGGGATGAATTCCTGGCGCATCTGGTAGCAGATGTCGGCCGTGACGAGCGACAGGACGTTCATGTGGTACGGCATGTACGATTTGTCGATCATCGCCACGATCTCGCGGCTTGCGAGCATGTAGCCGACGCGGCACGAGGCAAGGCCGTAGGCCTTCGAGAACGTGCGCGCGATGATGAGGTGCGGGTATTTTTTGAGGAGGCCCGTGGCCGTCTGGCCGTAGAATTCGATGTAGGCCTCATCGACGAGGAACGGGCAGGAAATGTTCTTCGCGATGTATTCGATCTGGTCGAGCGTATAGGCGTTGCCCGTTGGGTTGTTCGGGTTGCAGATGACGGCAAGCGACGCCTTCTCGTCGTTGACCGTGCGCACGAATTTCTCGATGTCAAGCGAGTAATCCACCGGCGAGAGGTCGACGGGCACGCCCGTGGCCTCGGCGGCCTTTGCGTAAATCGTGTACATCGAGAACGACGGCTGCGGGTAGACGATCTTGTGCGCAGGCGAGCCGCCGAAGCAGTAGAAGAGTTTCTCGATGATCTCGCTCGAGCCGCTGCCGATGAGGATGTTCTCCTTCTGCAGCTTGAAGTTGCGCGCGATCTGCTCACGCAGGAGGTCGTACTCCTCATTCGGGTAGCGGTTGAAGGCCACGCACGAAAGGCGGCTCATCACGCGCTCCGCCACGAGCGGCGGCATGTTCATATTGCATTCGTTGGCATTGACCTTGATGTCCCAGTCGCGTTCGACGACGTCGTAGGACGGCATATCGGCAAGGCCTTCGCGATAGTTGAAGTTCGTCAATTCCCTTTCCCCCTCATCGTATCTCAATATCTCAGTATCTCGGTATCTCTCATGCATTTGTTCATCCATGTTCCCGGCGCATAACGCCTGCCTGGCAAAACAATCCGGCAAGACGGCCGGTATATCGCCCGTATCGGCGTGCGCGGCAGCCGTGCGGCTTATTTTTCGCGCTTGCGCAGGCGGATGGCATTGGCATGGGCCTGCAGTCCCTCCGTCTCGGCGAGGCGGATGATGTCCTCGCTGACATCCTCGAGCGCCGGCTGCGTGTACGAGATGATGCTCGTGCGCTTCATGAACGTCTCGACGTTGAGCACGGAGTAATAGCGTGCCGTGCCGCCCGTCGGCAGCACGTGGTTCGGCCCCGCGAAGTAATCGCCGAGCGGCTCCGGCGAATACGCGCCGAGGAAGACGGCGCCGGCGTGGCGCACGTACGGCAGCAGCTGGAAGGGCTGAGCCGTCAAAAGCTCCATGTGCTCCGGAGCCGAAACATTGGCAAAGCACATGGCCTGCATCATGTCGTCGGCGATGACGATGAGGCCGTTGCGGTCAATCGAGGCCTGCGCGATCTCGCGGCGCGGCAGCTTCGCGAGCTGCTTCTCGGCTTCTTCTGCGACCTTTGCCGCGAGCTCCGCGTCGTCTGTGATGACGATGCTCGACGCGAGCGGGTCATGCTCGGCCTGGCTCAGCATGTCGGCGGCCGTGTAGACGGGGTCGGCCGTCTTGTCCGCGACGATGAGGATTTCGCTCGGGCCTGCGAGCATGTCGATGTCGACGTGGCCGTAGACCTCTTTCTTCGCCAGGGTCACGAAGATGTTGCCCGGGCCCGTGATCTTGTCGACGCGCGGGATTGTCTCCGTGCCAAAGGCCATCGCGGCAATCGCCTGCGCGCCGCCGATCTTGTAGATCTTCTTGACGCCGGCCGCGCGCGCGGCGACGAGGACGTACGGGTTGATCTTGCCGTTCTTCGGCGGCACCATCATGATGATCTCGCCGACGCCTGCCACAGCGGCCGGCACCGCATTCATGATGACGGAAGACGGATAGGCGGCCGTGCCGCCCGGCACGTAGATACCGACGCGGTCAAGCGGGATGAGGGACTGGCCGAGGATCGAGCCCTTCTCGCGGTACGTCATCCACGAATTCGGCTTCTGCTCCTCGTGGTAGCGGCGCACGTTCGCGGCCGCTTTGCGCAGCGACTCGACGACGGCGGGGTCCGCGGCCTTCTCGGCTGCCGCAAACTCCTCCTCCGTCACGAGGAAATCCTCGGGCTTGTAATCGACCTTATCGATGAGGTGCGTGTAGCGGATGACGGCATCATCACCCTCGCGGCGCACATCGCCGACGATCTGGCGCACGAGCTCGGCGGCCGTCATGTCGCGGCCGAACGTCTTCTTGTTGGCCTCGCGGATCTTCGGGTTGAGCTCGACTTCATCGAAGGCAGCCTTCGTCAGAAGGCGTTCGACCTCGGCCTCTCCTGCTTCACTGGCTTTTATGATTCTCATTTATGCTTCCTCGCTTTCCAGGATTTTCTTCAGATCGGCCGCCATCTGGCTGATGCGGTCAAATTTGAGCTTGAAGCTCACGCGGTTGACGATGAGACGTGCCGTCGCGTCGAGGATGTAGGCAATCTCCTCGAGGTCGTTCTCGCGGAGCGTCGTGCCCGTCTCGACGATATCGACGATGCTTTCCGAGAGCCCGACGATCGGGCCGAGCTCGATAGAGCCGTTGAGCTTGATGTATTCCATCTGCATGCCATGCTGGTTGAAGAACTGCTCCGCAATGTGCGGGAACTTCGTCGCGACGCGCGTGTGGTCGTAGTCGACGAGCTTCTCGCGCTTTTCGGCCTTCGGCACGGCCATCATGAGGTGGCAGCGGCCAAAGCCGAGATCCAGAAGCTCATAGACGTCCTTGCCGGACTCCAGCAGCACATCCTTGCCGATGACGCCGATATCCGCCGCACCGTACTCCACGTAAGTCGGCACATCGGCCGTCTTTGAGACGATGAACCGGATCTTCTTCTCTTCATTCGTAATGACCAGCTTCCTCGACTTGTCCGAGAGCCCTTCTGCCGTGTAGCCGATCTTCGCGAGCAGGTCGGCGGAAAGGGAAAACAGCTTGCCCTTCGGCAGGGCGATGGTCAAGTACTCCATATTATTTGACGTCATAGCGGACCTCCAAGTTTTTCTGTTAGTCTTTATCTAATTAAAGCGTTAACATGTAAAATATGTTAACATGTAATCCTGTTTTCGTCAAGATTTTTTCTAGTTCTGTTCATCGGCGGCCTTGAGGATGCGCAGGACGGGCGGGTCTAAAAGGCTCGGCGGCTCGTGGTGCTGCGCGATGATGGCGGCTTCCTCGACAAGGCCGGCGGCGCGGAGCTTCGCGGCGCCGATGGATGGATGATGGCGGTAGACGTAGAGCGCATGGCCGAGTTTCTGCCACGGCACATGTGCGTCACGGCACATCATCCGTCTGCCGACGGCGGGCAGGCCGTGCATCACGAGCACGGCGAAGACCTTGCCCATGACGTCGAGGTCCCCCCTGACGCGTCCCACGTCATGCAGGAGCGCGCAGCGTGCGAGAAGCGCCCGTTCCTCACGCGGGAGATGCTCGCGTGCCGCCATCTCCTCCGCCATGCGCTCCACATGCAGCACGTGGCACTGATCCGCCGGATGCATCGCGCGGAAAAGCGGCAGAGCGTCAGTCGGCAGCAGGGCCTGCACGTGGCGCCAGTCTTCCTCGGTCATATGCTCCGTCATGGCACGTGCAAACTGGCGCACGCGCCTTGCCCCCGGCAGGCGCCAAAGTTTTCCTTCCCGCCCTGCACCATGCCTTCTCATCCGAGATACACCAGCTCGTCGTAGCCCTTGGCCTGCTGCATGGCGGCCGCTTCCGCGCGGGTCTGGCCCATGAGAGCAAGCTCAACGACCTTGCCGGCCTCGCGCAGCTCCTGTGCCTTCGTGATGGCCTCCGCCTCCCGGCCTGCCGCATAGCTCAGGTAGACATCCTTGGGCTGATCGGGCTTCTCGAGGCCCTGGCGCGTCAGCGCGAGCAGGATGCGCTCGATGCCGATCGCAAAGCCCGTCGCCGGGCAGGCCGTGCCGAACTCCGAGAGCAGGTGGTCGTAGCGGCCGCCGCCCGCGAGCGGGAAGCCGAGGCCCGGCGTATACGCCTCAAAGACCATGCCCGTGTAGTAGCTGAAGTCACGGATGATGCCGAGGTCGAAGCGCACGTATTTTTCAACGCCGTACGACTGGAGCAGGCGGTAGATGGCCGCGAGGTTGTCGAGCGCGCGGCGGCTCTGCTCATTGAGCGCGAGCGCATAGCTCTGCTGCAAAAGCTCCGCGCCGCCATTCAAGAGCGGCAGGCGGTTGAGCGTCTCGCGGGCCTTTTCGGGGAGGTCAAGCCCCGCGACGATCTCGCCGAACGCGACGAGGTTGTGCTTCTCCATGGCGGCCTTGAGCTTCTCCTGCGTCGCCGCCGCGAGCTGGAACTGGTTCATGATGCCCGTGACGAACTCGACCTGGCCGAGGCAGATCGTGAAATCCTTGAGTCCGACGCGCAAGAGGCCCTGGATAGCCAGCGCGATGACCTCGGCATCGGCAAAGGCCGTCGCACTGCCCATGAGCTCGACGCCGCCCTGATGGAACTCGCACTGGCGGCCCGCCTGCGTCTGCTCGTAGCGGAACGCGCTGCTGATGTACGAGAGCTTCAGGGGCTGCGGGTAGTCGCGCAGGCGGCTCGCGGCGAGGCGCGCGATTGGCGTCGTCATCTCGTGGCGCAGCGCCACCGTGCGGTTGTCCTTGTCAAAGAGCTTGAAGAGATGCTGCTCGAGCTCCCGGTCGGTGCCGCGCGTCAGGTTCTCGAGGTATTCGATCGTCGGCGTGACGACCTCGTCGTACCCCCACTCGGCAAAGAGCGAGGCGAGCTCCGCCTCGATGGCCCGCTTCTCCGCAGCCTCGACGGGCAGGAAGTCGCGCGTACCGTACGGGATCTCAAGGGCAAATTTCTGGTTTTCCATGTTGTTCTCTCCTAATCAGGTCATAGTCATCCGGTCATAGTCGGATTGCGGTCATCTCATCCTTGCTGGCTCCTGCCATCTGCTGGCATCGGGCGTCCCGGCCGCAGGATGTCTCACTTCTGCCGCGCGGGCTTTTGCGCATCTTCGCCCGGTGCGAGCCGGTCGAGCACGATGTGGTAGCCGTCTGCGCCGTAATTGAGGCAGCGCTTGACGCGGCTGATCGTCGCCGTGCTCGCGCCAGTGCGTGCGACGATGTCGTCGTACGTGTGGCCGGCACGCAGCATGCGCGCAACCTCGAGCCGCTGGCTCATCGCCTTGAGCTCGCTGATCGTGCAGATATCCTCGAAGAACTGGTAACATTCGTCCACCGTCTGCAGCGAGAGCATCGCCTGGCAGAGCTGGTCGTTGAGCTCATCCTTGAGTTTTGGGTTTACCATACCCTTCCTTGCCTCCTCCATCTCAGCTTCCTCAGCTTCCTTATCAAAACAAATTCTCCCGAAAAGCCCCGCCCGCTGCGAAACTTTTCGTCTTTATTCCTTTAGTCTGTGAAAATTTAATGTCATTATAGCACAGCAGGAGACAAAAGAAAAGGCGTCGCTGAAAAAATGTTACAGATTTTAATAATACGACCGGCAGGACACAGGATTTTGTAATTCTTTTGTCGAAATTCATCCATGTCTTGGAAAAGAGGGAATATTGCCATATTTAA
Source organism: Mitsuokella sp. AF33-22 (assembly GCF_003475755.1). Lineage (NCBI taxonomy): Bacteria > Bacillati > Bacillota > Negativicutes > Selenomonadales > Selenomonadaceae > Mitsuokella > Mitsuokella sp. AF33-22. Next base: position 33,758 of record NZ_QRQA01000015.1, read on the forward strand.
TAGGAAGAAACGATTCGATTGCGGGGTGTTTGCCTTGAAGACGTCTCCTGACTCCATCCGCTATTATTTCCAGCAGGAAAAGCGGCCGCTCGCCATCGTGACCGCGAGCGGCCTGCTCTACAATGTCGGCATGATTGCCTCGCCGTGGTTCGACGGGCAGCTCGCGCAGTGCCTCTACGACATCTTCGGCGGGCGCAGCACGGCTTCTGACATGTACCGGCTCTGCGCGCTCTACCTCCTCGTCATCCTCGTCGTGCAGGGCGCGCGCTATTTCAAGCGGCTCTACGTGAGGAAATTCGCCAACAACGTCAGCCTCGCCATGCGCGACCGGCTCTACCGCCGCCTCGTGCAGATGCCGGCAGGCAAGCTCGCGCACGAAGATACGGGCAGCCTCATGACGAAGGTCATCGCCGACATCGACGCGTGTGTCGAGGGCATGCGCAAGGCTACGACGGAAGTCTTCGACACGGGCGTCGTCATGGCCGCCTACCTCGTCATGCTGCTCTATTACGACTGGCGCCTGACGCTCTGCGTGCTCGTCTTCCCGCCCATCGCCTACGTGATTGCCAGTTTCCTGCGCCGCCGCGTCGCGCGTGCCGCGGCTCTCAGCAAGGAAAAGAGCGGCCTGCTCGCAGGCGTCACGCTTGACCGCACCCGGAATGCGCTGACGTATCGCCTGTACGGCGAGGAGACGAATGCGGACCGCCGCTCTGAAGAGGCCCTGCAGCAGTACGAGCAGGCCATGATCCGCGCGAACCTCTACGAAAACGCGCTGCAACCCCTCTACCGCATCACCGCGCTTGCCGGCACCGTCCTCATCATCTGGCAGGGCGGCAGAAACGTCCTCGGCCAGGGCTTCACGGCCTGGGACATCGCCGCGTTCTCGACATACCTCGCCTGCTTCCTGAAGCTCGCGGTCAAGGCCTCGCACGGTGCCAAGCTCTTCAACGCCGTCCAGAAGGCCCAGGTGTCGTGGCGGCGCATCCGGGGCTTCTTCGGCGGCGAAGGGCAGGAGCTGCCGGCGCCGCGTCCCATGGCCCGGCCCGCCGTGCTGCGCGTCCGGAACCTCTCCTTCACGTATCCCGGCGAAAAATCCCCCGTCTTTTCCCATCTGTCGTTTACGGCGCGCCCCGGTGAGATCATCGGCATCACGGGGCCCGTGGCCTCGGGCAAGACGACGCTCGGCCGACTGTTTCTCGCAGGTGCCCCGCACGGCGGCCACATCTGTTTCGGCGCGGAGGAAATCGGTCCGGGGCACCGCCCGCCGCTCGGCATTGTCGGCTACATGGGCCACGTGCCGGAGCTCTTCGCGGGCACGCTTGCCGAGAACGTGCGCTTCGGCAGCACGCGGGACATCTCGGAAGTGCTGGCAGATGTCTGCCTGACGAAGGACCTCCTGGACTTTCCCGAGGGGCTTGCAACGAGGATCGGGCCCGGCGGCCTCAGGCTCTCGGGCGGCCAGCAGGCAAGGCTTGTGCTCGCGCGCACGCTCTTTACAAATGCGCCGCTCCTCGTGCTCGACGACCCGTTTGCCTCCGTCGATTACGCGGTCGAGGCGGCCATCCTCGAGAGCCTGCGGCGCCATTACGCGCACGCCGTCATCCTGCTCATCTCGCACCGCCTCGCCGTTTTCCCCAAGCTCGACCAGGTCATCTGCCTGACGGGCACGGGCGAGGCTATCGTCTCCACGCACGCCGCTCTTTACCGCGAAAATGACACGTACCGCCGGCTCTATGATCTCCAGCACCGCAGCGGGCCGGACGGCGCAAAACAGCAGGACGAAGCTGAGAAAGGGGGTGGCCGCCATGCGTGAGTGCATCGTTTCGATCCTGCGGCAGCAGTGGCCGCGTCTCCTGGGACTCGCCGCCGTCATCGCGGCCTCCATCGCCGTGAGCATCGCGCCGCCCCTCGTGCTGCAGCGGGCCGTCGACGGCCTGGCCTCGGGGAATATCGCCCCCGACGCCCTGCTCCTCCTCGGCGTCCTCTATTTCGCGCTCTGCACCGTCTCCGGCCTCATCGACACGGGCAGAGAAACGCTCATCACCGTCCTCGGCCAGAAAATCACGCACGGCGTCCGCTCCGCCATGTGCCGGCGGCTCGGCCGGCTGCCCGCCTCCTATTTCGTCGCGCAGGAGCCTGGCCAGGTGACCTCGCTCTTCGTCAACGACGTCGACACGCTCGAGAACCTCTTCGACTCGGGCATCGTCAGCATGTTTGCCGACGCCTTCACCATCGTCAGCATCCTCGCCGTCGTCAGCCACCTGAGCCCCGGCCTCGGCGTGCTGCTGCTCCTCTGCCTGCCACTGCTCTTCCTGCTCACGCGCTACTTCCAGCGCCGCATGCTACAGGCTCAGCTCGACAACCGCCGGGCCATCGCGAAGACCAATGCCCTCATCCCTGAGACCGTCGCGAACATCCGCACGATCCACCTCTGCCAGCAGGAAGGCTACATGCATACGCGCTACCTGCGCGCCATCCGGCAGAGCTTCGCGGCCATGGAGCGCAGCAATTTCTGCGACTCCATCTACTCCCCGATCATCCTCACGAGCGGCACGGCCATCATCTGCCTCATGATGGCCCTCTCCGTCACGAGCGGCACGCTGCAGGAATTCTTCGGCATGACCGTCGGCAGCGTCGTCGCCCTCATCGCCTACGTGCGCCGCATCTTCACGCCGCTTGAGGCCATCGGCATGGAGATCCAGAGCATCCAGTCGGCCGTCGCGGGCATCCGCCGCCTGCAGGACTTCTTCGCCCTGCCGCTCATGCCCGAAGTGCCGAAAAAACGCGCAGACGAAAAAGCGGCAGCCTCCTCCAAGCTGCCGCCGCTCGTCATCGAGGACCTCGCGTTTGGCTACGGCGAGGAACCCGACCTCTTCTCGCACCTCTCCCTGACCATCCGCGAGGGCGAACACGTCACGCTCACGGGCCGGACCGGCATCGGCAAGAGCACGCTCTTCAAGCTCGTGCTCGGCTTCTACGCGCCGCGCGCAGGCAGCATTCGGATTGCCGGCCTCGCCCCCGCAGAAATCGCCGAACGTGACCGGCGCCGCCTCATCGGCTGCGTCTGGCAGGAATTCTGCCCCGTCCGCGGCGGCATCCGCGAGCAGGTGACGCTCGGCGATCCCGGCATCTCAGACGAAGAAGTCCGACAGGCCCTCGCGCTCACGGGACTCCTCTCCCTTTGCCAAAGCCTGCCGCAGGGCCTCGCGACGCCCCTCAAAGACGCCGGCTTCTCCCAGGGCCAGCTCCAGCTGCTCGGCATCGCGCGCGCCATCGTCAAGCACCCGCGCCTGCTGCTGCTCGACGAGATCACCGCCAGCCTCGACGCCGCCACTGAGAAACAGGTCCTTGCAGCCCTCAAACGTGCCGCCCAGGACCGCGCCGTGCTCTCCATCTCCCACCGCCTCTACGAAACCACCGGCGGCCGCCTCCTCGAGCTCCGGCGGCCATGAAAAGGAGTGTGCAACTGTTATGATGAAAAACAATCCACCAGAATGCGTCCTGCCGTCCCCGGACGATTACAATGCTCTGCTCGAAGATCTCTGCAATGCCGAACTTCTCCGCACTGCCGCAAAACGATTGAAACACTACGATTCCGCCGATACCATCCCCATCGAAAAGGTCGCCGCCCAAAACGGCATCGACCTTAATACCTTGTCAGAGGAGGACATAGAGCTCGATTGACACTCCCCATGCGTAAACGCAGGGGATTCTTAATTCAACGACCGTTGCGAATCGACCTAAGCCTATTCGTCTTACACAATCTCCAAAAGCGTAATACGCAAATTTGGCGGACGCGCCTTATATCCCCAGCCCTAAAGGACGGGGTTTTACGGCGCTTTCGATAAAACTGTCTTGCACGAGTTCCATCCGTGTTCACCCGACAGCGGAAACTTGGAGTTTTAGATTAAGGGCCTGCATGAGTTTGACAAGCGTATCGAGTTTTGGCGTTGTCTTCAGGGTCTCGATGCGGGCTACCGAAGACTGGGGAATACCACACCGCTCCGCAAGGGCGCTCTGACTGATGCCCAGTTCCTGTCTTCGCTGGATGATAGAAGAAACAATATCGCTTACTTCTTCAATTTCCTCCATATTGCGGCGTTCTTCCTCACTAACTGCTTTTACATGATTTTTATAGTCTGCCCATCTTCTCATGCTTTTTCCTCCTTCATGTTCTTATCATAATGATAGCATATATGCTATCATTATGTGAATTACATACCCTGTATTCTTCGCTGCCCGAGGATTTGACAAAATATTCCCATGATGGTATACTGCAAAATATAGAAAACCATTTTGAGGGGCAAAAACGCCCCAGGTTTTCCGTTTTTCCACCGAACACCGCCAAGCCTTGCAAGTCAAGCGTTCCCGTAATCTGATTTGCTTGAAAAGCGAACATGGGCTTTCACCGCAGCGTTCGAAAAACCGAAAAACGACTGAGGTTTTCCACTTTACTGATCTGGGGCCAGTAACCCCAAGGGCTCAGGGGCACAGTATTGTAGCCCTCCTAATACCGTTTTCGGTATTGAACCACCTCATAACCAAGATTCCACGCATTATCGGCGATGTGATTGTAGCCCTCCTAATACCGTTTTCGGTATTGAACCATCTTGCAAGCTCATCCGAGCACGCGCTTCGCGCGCCGATTGTAGCCCTCCTAATACCGTTTTCGGTATTGAACCGTCTCACTGCTCGAGGGCGCGAAGGCCGAGGCCGTCGATTGTAGCCCTCCTAATACCGTTTTCGGTATTGAACCAGGTCGAAATCTTTTTCAGCCTCTCTCAAAGCGGAGTATTGTAGCCCTCCTAATACCGTTTTCGGTATTGAACCCCTTACGAGCGACGATCCGCGGCTTCCAATCCTTGACCGATTGTAGCCCTCCTAATACCGTTTTCGGTATTGAAACCTCTCCAAATCCGGTTCTGTTCAGGGCCTCCATTAACTGAATTGTAGCCCTCCTAATACCGTTTTCGGTTTTCTCCCATCATCATCAAATTAAAAATCCCCGCTTACATATAGATTCCACAAATCCATATGTAAGCGGGGATTTTTCTGAACATAAACGAAAGGAACGCGTATGCGCACTTACCTTGCCATTGACCTCAAATCCTTCTACGCCTCAGTCGAATGCCGGGAACGGGGCCTCAATCCGTTGACGACGAATCTGGTCGTGGCGGACCCGACGCGGACGGAAAAGACCATCTGTCTGGCCGTTTCGCCGTCGCTCAAGGCCTATGGCATTCCGGGCCGTCCGCGCCTGTTCGAAGTCGTGCAGCGCATCAGGGGCGTAAACAGCCAGCGGCGGTTTCACGCACCCGGCCACACGCTGACGGGGAAATCCGCCGATGCCGAAGAACTCGCGCAGCATCGGGAATATGCCGTCGACTACATCACGGCCACGCCGCGCATGGCCCTCTACATGGCGTACAGCACGCGAATCTACCAGATTTACCTGCGCTATGTCGCCCCGGAGCTCATTCATATCTATTCCATTGACGAAGTCTTCCTCGATGTGACGAACTACCTGCGGCACTTCAAGCTGACGGCGCATCAGCTTGCGCGCAAATTGATCCGCTCCATCCTCGCTGAGACGGGCATCACGGCCACGGCCGGCATCGGCACGAATCTCTATCTCGCCAAAGTGGCCATGGACATCGTGGCCAAGCACGTCCCGGCCGATGAAGACGGCGTGCGCATCGCCGAGCTCGACGAGCTGCGCTATCGGCAGGAACTCTGGCATCATCAGCCCCTCACCGATTTCTGGCGCGTCGGCAAAGGCTACGCCAAAAAACTCCAGGAACAGGGGCTGCGGACGATGGGCGACATTGCCCGCTGTTCGCTCGGCAGCCAGGCGGACTATTACAACGAAGACCTGCTGTACCGGCTGTTTGGCGTCAACGCGGAACTGCTCATCGACCACGCCTGGGGCTGGGAGCCCTGCACGATGGCCGACATCAAGGCGTATCAGCCGGAAAATCACAGTCTGGGGTCCGGACAGGTCCTGCAGTCCCCCTATCCGCATGACAAGGCACGCCTCGTGGCCTGGGAGATGGCCGACCAGCTCGTCCTGGACCTCGTGGCCAGACATCTCGTCGCGGATCAGATGGTCCTGACCGTTGGCTACGACCGGGAAAACCTCAAAAGCGAAAAGGGCCGTCCGGCCTACCGCGGGCCGGTGCATATCGATCGTTACGGCAGAACCGTGCCCAAGGCCGCCCACGGCTCGCTCGCCCTCGGGAAATACACCTCCTCCAGCAAGCTCATCCTCACCAAGGTGATGGAACTCTTTGACAAGATTACCGATCCTTCTCTGCTCGTCCGGCGCCTCACGCTCGTCGCCAACCACACGCAGCCGGAAGGCACGCAGGCGCAGGAAAAGCCGCAGGCAGAAGAACTCGACCTCTTCCGCGATTACGCCGCCGAAGCGAAACAGCAGGAACAGGAAAAGCAGGACGAGCAAAAGGAAAAATCCGTTCAGAACGCCATCCTGGCCATCAAGGGGAAATACGGCAAGAACGCCCTGCTGCGGGCCGCCAACCTGCAACAGGGCGCCACGATGGTCGAACGCAACGGACAGATTGGGGGCCACAAGGCATGACGAAGAACCAAACGTATGCGGACATCATCCACCTGCCGCACCACGTCTCATCCCGCCATCCGCAGATGCCGCGCGCAAAGCGGGCCGCGCAGTTCGCCCCCTTTGCAGCCCTGACCGGCTACGAAGACGCGCTGACCGAGACGACGCGGCCGCTCGTGCAGCGCATCGAGCTCTCCGACGACGAAAAAGCGTGCTTGGACCAGCGCCTGCAGGCACTTTCCGCGCAGATCCAGGACCAGCCGGCCGTCACCATCACCTGGTTCCAGGAAGACCTGACGGCTGGAGGCGGCCTCTACGTGACCACCAGCGGGCAGCTCAAGACCATCGATACCGCCCATAACGGCCTGCTCCTGACCAGCGGAAAATGGATTTCCCTCCGCGACATCCTCACACTGTCTGCGAGGCCAGACGCCTCCGCACGGCCGCAGGACGACTGAAAAAGCCGCCATCCTGCCGCCAGCAGCAAGAAACGAGCGCAAAAAGCAGGAAACGCGTTCGTCTTGCAGAACTATTCTATAGATATATGCCAAAAACATTCAAGCGAAGCAAACGGAAAGGTGCCGATAACATGAACCAGGACCAGAAGCATACAGAAAAAAGCGGAAACAAAACACGGCTCATCACAGCCAATCAGCAGCAATGGCTCGACTGGATCGTAAGGCTCCAGAGCCTCGCACAGGCCGGGCTCCACTACGGGCGCGACCGCTTTGACCTGGAACGCTACACGGAGATCCGGGACATCGCCGCCCGTATGATGGCCGCGCAGGCCGACCTGCCCCTTGCAAGGATCCGGGAACTCTTCTGCAACGAGGAAGGCTACCAGACGCCAAAACTCGACACCCGCGCCGCCATCTTTGAAGACGGCAAGATCCTGCTCGTCCGCGAGAGCTCCGGCAAATGGACGCTGCCGGGCGGCTGGTGCGACGTCGACCAGTCGATTGCCAGCAACACCATCAAGGAAGCCAAGGAAGAGGCCGGCCTCGACGTCGAAGTCGAGCGCGTCATCGCCATCGACGACTGGCGCCGCCACAACAAAATCAACAACCCCTACGGCATCATCAAGATCTTCTCACTCTGCCGGGCCCTCGGCGGCTCCTTCCAGCCCAACATCGAAACGATCGAAACGCACTATTTCGCACGCCGCGAGCTGCCCGAAAACATCGCCGAAGAAAAGACAAGCCGCGAACAAATCGACCGCTGCTTCGACGCCGCCGCTGACCCCAGCTGGCAGACACGCATCGAATGAGTTTCCAAAGCAAAAATTCCGACATATGAGCAAAATGCAGCCATCCGAACGGATGACTGCATTTTTATTACCAGTCAGCGCGTGGTCAGCTTGCGGAAGGCTTCTTCCGTCATGCCGGCCCGCTTGGCGGCTTCTTTCATCGTGATGACACCATCGTGCACAAGCTCCATCAGTATCATCCAGCGGCCCTTTACCGTACCTTTTGCTTCCCCTTCCGCAAGCCCTTCGGCACGGCCTTCCTCGCGGCCCTTTTCTTCGCGGCGGCGCAATTCCATGTAAAACGTCATGTATTCCACCTTCATTTCCTTGTTTTCCTTGGCCGTTTCCACGGCTTCTGCAATGCTTTCTGCAAACTTTCCCTGCGGGGCCTTGCCCTCGACATAGTCGAGAAACGCGGCCAAATCGCGGTTGATGCCTTCACGGCTGCCCTTGCTGTTCAAGAAAATCTTTGTCGTCTCATCGCCCATGAGGAAATGCGGTTCTTCCTGGCACGTCTCGCGAAATGTATAGAGGCTGCGTCCCCGTCCCAGCTCGTTTCGTTCAAACGGATCGAACGTGCAGATAAAGATGATGTACGTCCGGCGCAGCTTCGTGTAGAGTTCGCCTTTGTTGAGCACATCCATGTCCATCATGGCCTGATAATAGCGCGTGCGCTTCGGCAATTCGTCCGGCGTGGCGTAGTCTGTCGTCTGCATCTCGATGTCGTAGAGCGTGCCCTGGTCGTCCTCGACGTAGACGTCGAGCCGCACGCTCTTGCTGTCGCGGCGCACCCGGATATCTTTCTCCGTTTCCGGGAAGGTAATCCTGCGGATCTTGATATTCAGGATATTCTCAATCAGCCGCTTGCACAACCGTTTCCTGCGCATGACCTTCTGGAAGATGAAGTTGTCCGCAATGGTCAAATCTTCCCAAGCCTTGAGCGCATCTGCCTGTCTGTTCTGATTCACCGGCATACCTCCTCTCGCGTTTCTTCTCCTTCATTATACCGTATCATTGACACTCTCCATGCGTAAACACAGGAGCTTCTTAATTCAACGATCGTTGCGAATCGACCTAGGCCTATTCGTCTTACACAATCTCCAAAAGCGTAAATTCCCATGTGTCCCACGATATTTGTGTATGCAAATGCTTGTTATCTTTACAGCCACAAGGCCTTTAAATTGCGGCAGATTGATACACGCAGTCTCAACCCGCTAAGAACTGGTTGCCTATAGGCCTTGTTTTTCGATTCGTCCAGTATCTATTATGGCAAGACTTCTCTTTTCTTTCATATTCTTTAGGTTAAGTTCATTATACCATGAAAGCTAGCAGTTGTCCGCCTTATATCCCCAGCCCTAAAGGACGGGTTTTTACGGCGCGTTCGATAAAGTGTGTGACAAGCAAAAACCAGGTTCGCACGCCGCGAGCTGCCCGCAAACATCGCCGAAGAAAAGACGAGCCGCGAACAAATCGACCGCTGCTTCGACGCGGCCGCGGACCCCAGCTGGCAGACACGCATCGAATGAATGGCAATAACCCTGCTTCTTACGGCTGCATCTTAACAAAGTCGGGCCGGTAGTAAGCAAGCAATTTGCGGAAACGATCCTGTGCCGTCAGGCAAGTGTCACGCAAATATCCTGCTTCTCTGCCCCACTCCTTCAGTCCGCGATAATAATAATATTTGAGATCATCGGTAATGATGAAGGGGATGTGGTTCGTGCGCAGACATTCCTTGAACAAAATCAGCCTGCCGATACGCCCATTGCCATCCTGGAAGGGATGGATGCGTTCAAACCGGACATGGAACTCGAGCAAATCATCGAAAGTTGGGTGCTGGATTTCTTTATACCAGGAAAGCAATGCGCGGATGGCAGCGGATACCTGCTTCGGCGCCGTCGTTTCCTGCTCTCCAATCGTGTTGGGCAGTTTCTTATAGCCGCCCACGGCAAACCAGCTCTGGCGGCTGTCCGTCGTGCCATTCTTCAGCATGAGGTGCAGCTCCTTGATCATCTTCTCGCTCAATTGATGCCGGGCCATCTCGATGATCCAATCCATGCATCGGAAATGGTTCATCGTCTCGACGATATCGTTTGCATTAACGGGCATCTCCCGGCCAATCGTATTCGTCTCAAAAATGTAGCGCGTCTCCTCGTGTGTCAGGCGGCTGCCTTCGATATGATTCGAATTGTACGTCATATCAATCTGTACGCGGTGATAAATGCCACCCTTCTGATGTCTGGCACGCTCCGCCTGCAGGATATCTAAAAGTGTCATCTTATCTGCTTGTTTCGTTACCCGCACCTTACGGGCCGGGCGTTGTGCCTGTGCAGGTATCAGCCAGGCACGCCCCACCTGATGTGCCCCAGGAATCTTGCCCAAACGGCAATAGTTCCGCACCGTCCGTGCAGAAAGCCCCCAACGATTTGCCGTTTCTTCGACAGATACATACTCCATTTCATCGCCCTCCTTTCCCCTTATTATCGCATAACATGCCGTTATCGGCAAGTTGTGTTGTAAAAATAATATATTTTTGCGATATAATTTGCCGATAACAGCAAACACGTCACGAACAGTCCGAAAACATCGTGATACATCTAGGAGAGATACCATGTCACTCTGCGATCATACGTAATAGATACTTTCCATAATCATTCTTCTTCAAGGATTCTGCCAAACTTTGAACTTTTTCCCGGCCAATGTACTTCATGCGGTAAGCTATTTCTTCCAGGCAGGCAATCTTGAGTCCTTGACGAGCCTGAATGGTCTGCACAAAGGACGATGCCTGCAAAAGCGACTCATGTGTACCTGTATCAAGCCAGGCATATCCACGACGCATCGTTTCAACATGGAGCTTACGTCGGGCAAGATATACCTTATTGACATCCGTAATCTCAAGCTCTCCACGTGGCGAAGGAGAAATTGATTTCGCTATCTCCACAATGTCCGCATCATAAAAGTAAAGTCCTGTCACGGCAAAATTCGATTTAGGATGAGCGGGTTTCTCCTCAAGGCTAACAGCATCCCCTGCTGCATTAAACTCCACTACACCATATCGCTCTGGATCACTCACATAATACGCAAAGACCGTTGCGCCATTTTGATTCTGTACCACCCGCTGCATCATAGCAGCAAAATCAGAGCCATAAAAGATATTATCACCAAGCACTAACGCGCAGCCCTCTCCCGCCAGCCATTTTTCACCAATCAAAAAAGCTTGTGCGAGCCCCTTCGGCTCAGGCTGGACCGCATAAGAGATGGAAATCCCCCACTGCGAACCATCACCCAGCAAACGTTTAAAGTTCACATTATCCACAGGTGTAGTAATCACCAGGATATCCCGTATACCAGCCAGCATCAGCGTGGATAATGGATAATAGATCATCGGCTTGTCATAAACTGGCATCAGCTGCTTGGAAACCGCAATTGTCAATGGATAAAGCCGTGTTCCCGAGCCACCAGCTAAAATAATTCCCTTGCGAATCATCAAAATCCCCCCAGATTATTACACCAAAAATCTTCCTGCAGATATTGCTTTCCGTCAACACCATGCAGGAAGACCCTGACACTACCTTATTCCCCGTAAACGAAATTCAGTGACGTCGCCATTCTTTCCTTCAGCGTCGGTGCTTTCTGATCTTTTGCCGATAAAATCACCGGATCTATTGGCCATGCGATGCCAATGTCCGAATCATTCCAGCAAATATTGCCATCGCACTCTGGTGCATAGTAATTATCAGCCTTATACTGCACTTCAACATCATCCGTTAATGTGATAAATCCGTGTGCAAATCCGCGTGGGATAAAAAGCTGCCGTTTGTTCTCCGCCGAAAGTTCCACACCTACCCATTGGCCAAATTGCGGAGAACCCTTACGAATATCAACAGCCACGTCAAAAATAGTACCACGAGTGGCGCGTAAGAGCTTCGCCTGACACATTGGATTCAATTGATAGTGAAGGCCACGCAAAGTCCCTTTCTGAGCAGAATATGACTGATTATCCTGCACAAAATCAACAAACAGTCCTGCATTCTCCATTTTGCGTTTTGACCAACTCTCCATAAACCAGCCTCGATCATCACCAAATACCTGCGGTTCCAAGATATAAACATCTTTAAGTTTTGTCTCCAATACATCCATTATTTATCATTCTCCTTTTTTCTAGAATAGAGTTAATATCGATTTTATTTATTCACCATAAATATTGCAACTTATATATATAAAAGTTATTATCATTATATATCATCGTATACCGGACATCAGTATCAGATAAGTCCAATTTATTTTTTGTTAAAATATATTGAACCTGTAATTTACGTAAATCATCATTTTGTAAAAATACTGTAAAATGGTCAGGGAAATTTAAAATAAATTTATTATTATTTTCTTTTCCGATAATCATTGTTATATGTGCATAACGATTATATATATTTTTAAAATCATGATTTTTATCTAACAATCCCCAACGAGCCAATACAGGATATGTATTAATACTATTAATGGTAGCAGCACCTGCCATGATTGGTATATTTTGTATACCTAATTCATCACCTTCAGTAATCCATATCCCCGGATCGTTTTCGTTTATATACTGTATATTTTTTATCAAAGAACTTTCACTAATGCTAGCAGCAGTATGCGAAATAGGATTTACCATACCTCCAGACCATATGAGTAGCAACACTGTCATGACAGAAAAACATTTATAATGTTTACTGAGAACAAAAAAACATAAAATAAATATAGTAAAGAAGGTAATAGTATAATACTTGAAATTGAAAATAGTTGGAGATGATATATATACAGTATATGCAGAAAATAAAGCCATAAAGATACTTAACGTAATTTGAATAGTTCTCGATATACTATATTTCCAAATTGCTAGAATCCGAATTAAAAGTATTACATTAATAATACCAATAGCTAAAATTATTCTGAACGTTACATTATACATAAACGTTATTTTAGCAAACCAAGCCGGCCAATTAAATATACACCACGCCAAGAAAAATACTTGAAGTCCAACCAGGAATTTTATCATATAATTCCATTTTTTATTTTTAAGGAAATAGATGCCAGCTAATATTAATCCTAACGGTGAAAAATCAAACATTCTTGAAATCTCACAGTTATTCGTATATAGAACATCCTTTATAGGGAGCCACATTCCTAAAGCGTAATTACATCCAAAATTGATAAAGTCCAATATTGAGATGCCAGCAGTTGTACAAAATCTTGATCCTGGATAAACTGTATCCTTTGTAATTTTTATTACATCTATAGATTTAAATAATATATCAACAGATATAATCGCGATAAGAATAAAAGAAAGTAAGAATAAACCGATATCAGTTTTCTTAACCGATATCATTTTCTTATATTCAAAAATAAGGCTTAATAAAACAACAAAGAAAACATAGGCACAAGGAACCTGCCATGCTGGATATAATGAAAAGATATATGATATTGAAGAATAAATAAATCCTATTATATATAATAATCTTTTTCTACTCTCAGATATAAAATATTTAAAACAACATATTACGATGCATTGTGAAAAAATTAATATTTCGGCAATGGAATTAACAGCAAACCACCATTGTATAATTGGTGAAAATGTCATTATGATGGCGTAAGTAAACGATAAGAAATGCTTATCTTTTGTAATAATTCGTCCTAATTCAAATGAAGATAAAAATAAAGCAATCAATCGTCCCATCCAAAAAAAAGAAAGCCCCTTACCAGGGTCAAGAATAAGATAGCCCCAATGAAATGGACGAAAAATAACAGGCCAATCCTTTACAGCTTGACCATACATAAGAAACATATCTGTAGAGTGAGCACGTACAATATCACTGAAATATGGAAAAGCATTATAATACTGAGAAAATTCTAACGGTGTATTTACAAACCATTCATCAGAACGAATCGGACGATTTTTTCCAAACAATACAATGTCTGGTGAATTTAAAATCTGAGAATATATTCCAATAGAAGAACCATGTATTTCAAAAAAAACTGATATTATAAATAAAATAAAGGATAATAAAAATCGATAATAAAAGATATTCTTACAAAAGCTGGAGATATTAATAGCATGCATCAATGTTATATTTATACGAAAGTTGCTATTCATAGAATTATTCTTACACCTCGGTTTCATTTACCACTCACCATTGACTGCCTTCCGCTTCATGATATAGTTCCATATTGTTACGACTGCCGTAGCAAATATTTTTGCTACCATATAATAGATTCCCATTATGCTTACAAAAATCCACATACAAAACTGATTTAGTCCTAGTCCAATAATACTGGATCCAATAAAAACAGCAGCTTGTTTTTTATTTTGCTGCTTCGCATTCTCGAATACATAAGCTATACAAAGCCAATAATTAACAAGGACTGATACCGTGAATGAAATAGCTGATGAATATAAATAATACAGGTTAAAAAATTCTGTACAAACATAAAGCAAACCATAATCTACTATGAATGATAATCCGCCGACCATACAAAATCGTATAATTTCATTTACTCGTTTCTTGGTCATTTTTTAGCATCATCCTTATAATATTCATCTGTATCTCAAAATCTTTACGAGAATTTGTTGCATTTGTATCAAGGACCAGGCTACAAGCAAACAAGAGTAATCCTGTCAGCATAAAAAAGCCACTTGCAATAAAAGTAGGAAAACGTGGAACTAATCCTGTACGAATAAATTCAAGAAGAACAGGAAGAAATAATACTACGGCGGCTATCAAAAATGCTAAGGACAAAGCACCAAAGAAACGCATTGGTTTATAATGACGATACATATTGAATATTGTCATTATCACTTTTGCTCCATCCGTATAAGTATTTAATTTACTTACACTCCCCGTTGGTCGGTCCCGATATTTTACTGGAATATTTTCAAGCATTAAATTCTTATCTAATGCATGTATAGTCATCTCTGTTTCAATTTCAAATCCTTGTGACAATATTGGAAACGTCTTAACAAACATAGGGCTAAAAGCTCTATATCCTGTCATCACATCCCTAACTGGATTCTTAGGATGCCATAAAATATTTATGAATTTCCTAACAATGTCATTACCGAAATTATGAAATAGCCGTTTATTTTCCTCAAAATAGGTAGAAGACAAACGGTCACCAATAACCATATCGGCTTTTCCCTCTAAAATCAATTGACACATCTCTCTTGCATTTTCTGCTGGATACGTGTCATCACCATCAATCATCAAATAACAGTCTGCTTCGATATCACGAAACATTGATCGAATGACATTGCCTTTTCCTTGTCGATATTCACGGCGTACAATAGCACCAGCATCATGAGCAATTTCCCCTGTTTTATCAGTGGAATTATTATCATAAACGTAAATACATGCACTCGGTAATACATGTTTATAGTCTGAAATAACTTTAGAAATGGTCATTCCTTCATTATAACAGGGAATCAAAACAGCAATTTTATCCATAATATCATCCCTTCTTTCTTATTTTATCAAGACATGCCTCATAAAATATCATATAAAATTTATTGATAAGATTAATTATTTTTATACATTATCTAAGTTCAATGAAAAGTCATTCTTTTTTACTGTTAAATTAGGATTATAATATGGATCTATATAGTGTTTTCCCCATTTTTTATAAAAATAATTATGTTCTTGATGAAATCTTCTTTTCTTTTCAGGTGTATCTTCACATCCTCTACTTTTCGATTCATAATGATATGCTTCTACATCCGGATCAAAAACGATCAAGAAGCCATTTTTCCTTGTTTTGAGACAGAGATCCACATCATTAAAAGCAACAGCCAGGTTCTCGTCAAAACCACTGATAGAATCGAACACGTTTCTTTTTATCATCAATAAAGCAGCTGTTACAGCCGATAAATTTTGTACCAAGATAGCCCGGCCAAAATAACCTGCATAATTTTTAGGAGCTCCCTTAAATGCATGATCGGCTACTCCGCCCATGCCAATAATAACGCCAGCATGCTGTATTGTCTGATCTGGGTAATATAGTTTACTTCCAACAATACCAACATCATCGCGCTGACAATAAGATAGCATCTCATGTAGCCAGTTATAAGAAATCAATTCAATATCATTATTCATTAAAACAATGTACTCACCTTTTGCATGTTTTATGGCCCAATTATTAATAGCTGAGTAATTAAATCCGAGCGGATATCTTATGACACGTATATTTCTATTGGATTTCAGTGAATTATAATAATCGAATGTTTCCTTCTGTTTACTGTTATTTTCCACTATTAAAATTTCATATTTTTCATAATTTATCGTATCAAGAATAGATTTTACGCATTTTTTTAAATCATCAATATGATCACAGGTAGGTATTATAATAGAAACAAAGGGGGTCTGTGTTAATGTGTATAAAATCTTATACTGATTACTTGCATGAGTAGGTGCATCTATAACATTAGCTTTTATCCCCAATCTATGTAAATGTTGTGCTAAAGCTCTTTTGCCCGCGATATGAGTGTATGGTTTAGCACTTGCAGACGCTGCCGTACTATTTTTATATACTCTCCAATGATAAAGCACACGAGTTATATGCTTTATATTTTTTGTTTTTTCTATACAACGCAATATCAAATCATAATCCTGCGCTCCATCCATTTCACGGCAAAAATATTTACCAGCTTCATTAAAAAGACTGTTTTTTATAACCAAAAAATGGCAAATATAATTATTTGATCTTAATAGGTCTATAGAAAAATCTGGTTTAAAGTAAGGAGCAAAAAAATTAGTTCCTGTTTCATCTGTTTTATCTTCATCAGAATACAATAAATCTGTATTGCGATCTTTGTTGATATTTGTGATAACTTCATACAAAGCATCGGGTGTCAATAAATCATCATGGTCCAGCAACGCAATATATTCTCCAGATGCCATTTCTAATGCTATGTTGCTATTCCCGGATATCCCTTTATTCTGGACTACCCTTTTTACTTTTATTCTTGAATCTTTTAAAGCAAGGTCTTTTATCGTATCATATGTATCATTATTCGTACTGGCATCTGCTATACATAATTCCCAATTTGCATATGTTTGATCTAGAACGCTTTCAATCATAGCTATCAAAAACTTTTTAGGCGTATTATAAACTGGTGTAACAATACTAATCAATGGATTATACTGGAACTTTTGTTCTCTCTGCTTTGATAATTGATCTAAAGTTGGACAATGAGATAGATACCATTGCTGATATGATACCCCTTCTATTTGTTTATATCCTTCATGTATTTTCTTAACTACACCATGAAATCCTTCATGAGATAATACAGATAATGCCTTAGTTATACTATTATAATTCATTTTACTTTTTAAATATTTAATTGAATTAAATCTCTTATTTATTTTCTTCACATTTATTAATATTTTTTTATGTCCATCATTTATGCATACACGAAAATTTGAAGCATTTTCTCTAAAATATATGTAGAATCCGCATTTTGTTGGAACCTTTTTATTTCGATAAAAATTAACAACATCTGGTCGGCTCTTTCTTTCGATCCGGATTATATCATCATGAATGATATCAACATCACCATATTCAGAAAATGCCCAACCCATGCAAATAATATTATCTCTATCTTTGTAAAAGGCATCAATGTTATAATATATTCCAGATTTATACATAAAAGCACCGTCCTTATATTGAATGAAATAGTTAATAAACATTTATCGCCCTAAATATTTATCAACTATTTCATCACTGTCTCCTATACACATCAAATTTCCTTTATTAATCCATGCAGCATGTCTGCAAATCCTTTTTACTGTATTTTCATCATGTGATACGAGGATAACAGTGGTTCCTCCACTCATCATATCGTGCATTCGCTGAGAACATTTCTCTTGAAAGGCATGGTCCCCAACAGAAAGAATTTCATCAACAATTAAAATATCTGGCTTTACAATAGTTGCAATAGAAAATCCGAGTCGAGCCATCATGCCACTTGAATAATTCTTTACAGGAACATCTTCAAAATCTTTTAGCTCACTAAAGTCTATAATTTCATCATATTTTTCTTGCATCATTTTTTTGCTATATCCTAGAATAGCTCCATTTAAAAATATATTTTCTCGCCCACTGAGATCCATATCAAAACCAGCACCAAGTTCTATCAAGGGGGCTAAACTGCCATTAAGTTGAACCGAGCCTTGAGTAGGTGTAAGAACGCCACTAATTATTTTTAAGAGCGTACTTTTTCCACTGCCATTCGATCCGACTAATGCAAAGGAATCTCCTTTTGGTATATCAATTGAAATATTTTTTAAAGCCCAAAATTCATCAAAAGAAGGACCTTTTCCTTTTAACTTTCTAACCATCCATTCTTTTATATTGTCAACACGCTCTTTCGCTAGATTGAAACGCATTGATACATTTTTTATTTCAACTGCATTATCCATACTTTTACCCCTAGTATTAAATATAAAGAATGAAATTCTTTTGATGTTTCTTGAATACCCATATTCCAAGCAACAGGAAGCCTAACGAGAAAAATACACACAGCAAATTTTCTTCGACAGTCGGCCACTTTCCATACAGTAATATATCCCGAAACAATTCGATATAATCATACAGTGGATTAAATATCATCCAGGGCTTAACCCATTCTGGTAAAATCGAGGTCGGATAAAATATCGATGTTAAAAAATTCAATGCAGATAAGAAGACGCCGTATAAATGCTTGATGTCACGAAAATAAACGACAGATACCGATAGAATGAGACTGATGCCCAATGAGAAAACAAGGATATGAACGAAGACCAGTGGCAATAATATCAAGGTGATATGCCATTCCGTGCTCGTAATCAGCATAACCAGGAAGAGTGCTATCAATGAAAAGATCATTGTCGTGAAGGTCGAAAGTACACGGGAGAGGGGGAAAATATATTTAGGAAGATACACTTTCTTTATGAGTGAGGCACCATTCAGTATGGAGTCCATAGCCATCGTAGTAGATTCGCTGTAAAAATTAAAAAGCAGCTGACCGGTCAAGAGGTATACTGGATAATTTGGTATATCAAAGCGAAAAACCGTTGAAAAGACAATTGTCAAAACCAGCATCATCAACAATGGATTTAAGACACTCCATAAATATCCTAATACCGATCTGCGATATTTTATTTTTAAATCTCGTATTACTAATTCTTCCAGCAGCCATTTATAACGGTACAGGCTGCTCTTTACTATAAAGTTCATCATACACCTCATCCAATTCGAGAAAACTTGCCATACTTTCTCTTATGTGCATCCAAAAGCGCAAAATAAATGTATTTGAATTTCTTTCCCCTATCTTTTTCAAACAGAACGATTTTAATCAATTCTTTCATAATATATTTATAATACGCTTTTCTCAAAAAAGGATATTTCCTACTGACATAAATCAGGTTTCGAAAGATGTAATACTTTCTTAACGCTCCATGATTTAAAACAGAAAATTTATACGGACCTATCTGATAGGGTTTCGTATTTCCAAGCTGATGTTTCAATTTAATCTCAAAAAATGTTTTAATAGCAAGGCCGTTCTGTCTTGCGCGATAGGCAAATTCGCTATCAACCTGATCGATAAAAAGATTTTCATCAAAGCCACCAAGCTCCATCGCCCGTGAAACATTCAATACGGATCCGGATGTTATATAGTATGTTATGATTTGATTCTCAACCTTTTCTTTTATCAAAGGTCCATAATTCAAAGCATAGGAGACAATATTGTTAGATATCTTCTCACTCTCTTCTATTTTCTTGAAATAATCTTTTATGTTTTCCCCAGGAAATGAACTATCCTGGTCCATGGTTAAAAGGAAAGAATATCCATCAAGCTGAGCTTTCTTTAAAGCATAATTCAATGCGTAAGCAATTCCTTTATTCTCACCAAAAGGAACATACTTGACTTCTGAATGCGAAGCAAAGCACTTTGATAACCAGTCATTTTCCTTTTCACTGTTGTCTAATACATACAATCTGCTGATATCATGTAAATAGGTTATAATATTATGAATTACATCCTGGTCTGGATGATAAAGGATTACGACACCTGCGATATCCATTTCATTTCACTTCTTTACGGTCCTGGAGCGATAAATTATATAATTCCTTACCTTCCTGCCTTTATCTTTTTTACTAAGAAGGAAAAAATCTTATCGGGAAGATATGGAAGAACCAATTCAAATAACGTCGTATATTTAGACAGATATCTTATTTTCCAGAGAAATACGGCATCTTGTATATTAGGAGATTGAAAATAGCGCATACGGACATCAGCCCACCTGTTATATAAAGATAACCGGTTATCTCGAAGAAAGATATTCTGCAAGCGATTTAGAAGGGTTTGATAGGATTTTATATATTGAGAAACGTAATCTTGCTTACAGCTTACATTTGCAAACGGCTTTGATTGATTCTCTGTAGAAATCCTATATTTCATAAGTGGCTGCAACGATACTTCTATTGTTCCAGATAAACCGGCAATCAAAGATAACCACCAGTCATGGAAAAAAACCTTTGGAAACGGGAGTGCCATTTGGGCAATATCAGTCCGCATCATAACAGTACACCCAGTAATAAAATTTTTTGCTAATAAATGAGGCATGATATCCTCCCCTCTATAGATAACTTGTCTAGGGCGGATTTGTGTGATACTGTCCGCTACGACGAATGAGTTTTCATCTATAACGTACATATCGCTGCAAGCCAAAGTAACATCTTTTTTTTGCAGCAAGCCAATCAAGACTTCTAATTTATTAGGCAGCCAAACATCATCCTGGTCACAAAAGGCAATATACGATGTATCTGTCAAGGCCGTCAGTTTCTCAAAAACTTTATTCGATCCTAAATTCTTCTTGCCAGAAAAATATCGAAAGGGTATATCTTTTAGATATTTACGGAATAAATCCTCATAAGGGCGTGAGTCCTGCGGGTTATCGTTCCAAATATACACCTGAAAGTTTTGGAAGGTCTGCTTTTGTATCGAAGCCAGCTCTTCTTCCAGCCAATTGATGTTTGGGTTATATAATGCCATGACAACCGTGATCAATCTAGTATCAGACACGAAGATGCCTCCATTAAATCCAACCACGTTTCCCTGCATGATACCCGATAAATTTCAGGAGGATGTGTACAGCGACTAAAGGAATCGCCATCTTGCGTCCATTTGAATACAATGTCTGCACTACAAACTTTACGAATTTAATACCTTCACTGTTTACACCTTTGTATTTACTGAATACCTCAGCATGCTCTCTATGCAGCATGCCAATTCTCACGCCACGGGAGAACTCTTCATATAACGAAAATGAATGCGAATGATGTACGCGGGCTTCGGCGTTGTAATATATATAATAGCCATTTTCTATAAAAGCATCTGCAGCCAGTGTATCCTCCCCGAACTCAACATCCAGGAAATTTCCTACTGATAACAGATTTTGACGATTATAAACGGCAAAAGAATCCGAACAAAAAATTGTCTTGATGCCAAATCTGGAAATATCATCTTTGCTTTTCATACAGCTTTTTGCCGGATAATTGAATAACCTGCCACAGTCCTCTAAATCCTTCACTGTCGTATAGGGGAGTTGTCGTCCATAGGAAAGGCCTATCCGCGAATTATCCTTGAGTGGTTGACATAACTTCATAATTGCATCAGTATCTGCTAATATCGCATCCTGTGTCATAAAAATGATATAATCTGCTTGCTCATTCTCTACAGCCCAATGGCGTGTTTTTCCATGTCCGAAGTCATGCTTGTCAATGTGATGAATTCGAAAGCCGGCATTTTCGGCTTGCTGCAACGTAGCGTCTGTAGAACCAGAATCAATGATTAACACATCCTCAGGCATAACACCAGCTTGCGCAACAAGGCTTTTTGTTAATTGTGCAAAATGAGATCCTCCATTGTATGTCGGAATAATAATACGAATCGTTTTTCCTTCTAACATATTGTCGAGCCTTAATATACCCTTTCAATTTGCAGTTTACATTCACCTGATAAGTAACATACAATAAAATCATAGCACAAATGCCCCCCCCTACAAGACACTAACATGTTTTTTCGAACGCCTGTGGGAAGGGCCCTAATTTTTTGTACACAAAAAAGCCACCTTGGGAAATCCGAAGATTTTCCAAAGTGGCTTTGCTGTCTTCCAGACAGGATCTGCAATCAGATAAGGCGGTTCTTCTTCTAGTGAATGCGTTCCGCCGTTTCGAGATAGATGACCCACTCGGCGATGTTGACGGCGTGGTCGCCGATGCGCTCGATGTCCGTTGAAATCTTGAAGCCTGTCGCGATGACGCGCAGGTCGTGGGCGATTGGCTGCTGCTTCGCGATCAGGAGGATGCACTGATCCTCCACCTTGACGATCATGTCGTCAATATCATCATCATCGTGCATGACCTTATGCGCAAGGGCCGTATCGTTCTCGAGGAGTGCCTTCATGGCGCGCTCCACGGCCAGCAGGGCTTTGTCGCCCATCGAGGCCACCAGATCCTGTACGACCTCCAGGTCATGAATGTATTCCTGTCTCGTCTGCCGTTCCATATCAGCCGAACCTCCCTGTAATGTAGTCTTCCGTTTTCTTGTCATGGGGTTTCGTGAAGATGGTGTCCGTCGTGTCATGCTCGATGAGCTTGCCGTTGAGGAAGAAGGCCGTGTAATCGGAGACACGGGCTGCCTGCTGCATGTTGTGCGTGACCATGACGATCGTATATTCCTTCTTGATTTCCTGCACGAGCTCCTCGATCTTCATCGTGGAAATCGGGTCGAGGGCCGAGCACGGCTCGTCCATCAGCACGACCTCCGGCTCGACGGCCATGACGCGCGCGATGCAGAGACGCTGCTGCTGGCCGCCGGACATGCCCATGGCCGACGCGTTGAGGCGGTCCTTGACCTCCTCCCAGAGTGCGGCGCCGCGCAGGCTCTTCTCGACGATCTCATCGAGACGCTTCTTGTCCGTGAGGCCGTGCACGCGGCAGCCATATGCGACGTTGTCGTAGATGGACATCGGGAACGGGTT
This sequence comes from Mitsuokella sp. AF33-22, assembly GCF_003475755.1. Classification (NCBI taxonomy): domain Bacteria; kingdom Bacillati; phylum Bacillota; class Negativicutes; order Selenomonadales; family Selenomonadaceae; genus Mitsuokella; species Mitsuokella sp. AF33-22. The sequence continues at coordinate 56,637 of NZ_QRQA01000015.1, forward strand.
CGGGCGCTGGAAAACCATGCCCACGCGCTTGCGCAGGTTGACGAGATCGACGCCTTCGCGGTAAATGTCTTCATCATCGAGCGTGATCTTGCCATCGATGCGCACGCCATCGATGAGATCGTTCATGCGGTTCAACGTCCGCAGAAAGGTCGACTTGCCGCAGCCGGAAGGGCCGATAAGTGCGACAACTTTATTTTCTGGAACCTCAAGGGTCACATCAAACAGCGCCTGATGATCCCCGTAGAACAGGTTGAGGTTCTCTGCCTTCATCTTCATAGAAAGTTCCTCCTCGAACCGAAATTATTCCGGCTGTATATGCCGGAATGCCGTTTCAACATCTTCATTGTAGCGTAAGGAGGAATTCCGTTTGTTGCTGGGATGTAAATTCTATGTTAAATCGTCTTGCCGCACCGTTGCAGCACGTCATCGAGGAACGCCTGCAGGGCCTTGCTGTCGCTGTGCTGCAGCTTGAGCATGAGGCCGTGCAGGGCCTCGCGTTCCGCATGGCGGAGCCTGGCCCCGAGCAGGAGGCGGCCGGCGGCCTGCAGATACGCGCGCACGAGCTCCTGCTGCGCACAATTTGCAAGCGACGCCTGATACTGTTCCTTCAGGATATCGAAGTCATGGTCCGTGACATGGCGAAGCTCGCGGTCCTTTTCCCGCCTGGCATCGGCGGCAAGCGTCTGCTGCGCCTTGACGGCATTGTTGAAGTCCTTGTGGTAAAGCTTCTGGCTCAGGGCGTCGGCCCGCTGGTTGAAGTCCTCCATGCTGGCCGTGAAGTTCTGCACAGCCGCCGCAAATTCCGAGACGTGCTGGAACTGCCCCGCTTCTTCCGCCCGGCTGTCATCGAGTTCCTGCAGATGGCGCGCGGCCTTTCCCGCCTCCTCCTGCAGGGCCTCGAGCTGCTCGTCATAGCGCGCGAGCACCCTGGCGGCGTCTTCTGCCTGCAGGGTCTCATGCAGCTTTTCAAGCTGCGCATGAAGCGACTCGATGTCCCCGGTGACTTCCGAAAGCCCCTGCCGGTACCGCTCCATCGCCGCCTGAAGCTGCCGGACGCGCACCATCACCGCCGGCTGTTCTTGTTTCGCTTCCATATTCTTATCTCCTTTCGAGCTGAATCACCGCAGAAGTACACAAAAATACATATAAAATGTAAACGTCTTGTTTTCTTGGATAGCCCGTAGTATAATAATCATAGGCTAAGAAGAAGTCAACGCGTGTATCACACGCAAACGAAACGCCCCGGAGTTAGGCCCTCTGGGGCGTTTCTTCTGTCATTACGGCGACATCAGACCGAGGCTAGTTACCCATAAAAAAGAAAGCAAGCAAAAAATCTAGCCCTTTGACGATGTAGTAGGCCACTACATTCACCGCGACTGCTTGCCAAAAAGAAGAAGCCAACAAATGTATCACCTCCCACCTGTTACCAGAGTGGGGATGGGTAACAAATTTATTCTATCATAAAACAGAACGAAACAAAATACTGCCCAGCATCGTTTTCGTCGCTGACTAGACAACCGCGCGCTCCACCCGCAGCAAAACAAGGCAAACGAAAAAGCCCTGCCAGTGAGGCAGGACTTTTCATCGTGACGTTTCACAGCCGGAAAACGGCTCGGCACGGACGGGATGATTTCTATACCGGCAAGATCAGCAAGTACCCAGGGGCCCGTTCCCGTTATTGACGGCTTTCGTGCTCTTGCGCACGCGGATGACCGGTTCAAAGACGATCTGCTGCGGCTCGGCATGGGCCGACAACTCGGCCAGCAGGACCTGGCCGGCCTTCTGCCCCATCTCGGGGGCGGGCTGGCGGATCACCGTCAGCGGCACGCTCGTGATCTGCGAGAAAAAGATGTCGTCGAAGCCCATGACGGACACGTCCTCCGGCACGCGGATGCCCTGATTGTTGAGTGCATTCATCGCGCCGTAGGCCATCATATCGTTGAGGCAGAGAACAGCCGTGGGCTTTTTCGGCAGCAGCACGGGAATGGCGTCGTAGCCGCTTTGATAGCGGAAATCCCCCTGACAGATCAGGGCCTTCTCAAACGGGATCCCGCTGTCCGCCAGCGCCGCCGTGTAGCCGCGCAGGCGGTCGTCATTCGTCTTGAGCCCCAGGGGGCCGCAGATGCAGGCGATGCGCCGGTGCCCGAGCGACACAAGATACTCCACCGCGATGTACGAGGCCTTGAAGTTGTCAAGGGAAATGGTGCTGAAGCCGCCGCTCTCATTGAAGCAGTCGATGAGCACCACAGGGCGCTTCATGCGCTTCAGCGCCGCGAAGGTCTGCTTTTCCTTCTCCCCCACCGTCTCGGAGGACATGACGATGATGAGCCCGTCCACCATCTGATTGTTCATCATGTGGATGGCCGAGATTTCCTGCGCGTGACGATCGTTGGAATTGCACAAGAGCAGCTGGTAGCCATGTTCCCGCAGGACATCTTCCAGGCCCTTTGCCACCTCCGAAAAGAAGACATTCGTGATGTCGGGCAGGATGAGCCCCACGGTTTTCGTCTCATGTTTGATCAAGCCCACTGCCAGACGATTGGGATGGTAATCCATTTTCTTTGCCGTCTCCTTGATGAGCCGGCATTTCTCCTGCGAGATGCGATGCGGCTTCCCATTGAGGACCAAGGAGACCGTCGTCGTCGACAGCCCCGTGGCTTTGGCAATATCTTTCAGAGTAGTAGGCATAGGCTCGATTCCTCATCATCCAAAATAATTTGCTAACAGCTTATTATAGCACAAGATCGAGGAAAAATACGACGAGAGCTCCACATATTCATCGACGATATGCGCATGATCCTCGCGTCCGGGGCCGAACTGGATGCACGGCACCAAAGGATTCGTCCGCACGAAGATCGAAGCATCGGAGAAGAATTTGATGCCCTTGTAAACGGGCTCCTTCCCCGTCTCCTCTGCAATCGTACGCGCGAGAAGCCTGACTTCAGGAGCATCCGGCGCCACCTGTACGGCCGCGCGGTCATTCTGGACCGAGAAGGCCAGCTGCAGGCCAGGATGCGCCTTGCCGAGCTCTCCCGCAAGGCGCTTCGCTTCCGCGAGCACCGCCTTGTTCGGCAAGTCCGGCGTCGTGCGGATATCCATCGTGAGCGTACAGGTATCGGCGACCATATTGGCTTTGACGCCGCCCCGGATGCCCGTGAGGGTGCAGGTGGCAGGCCCGAGCAGGGGATCTTCATGCCGCGCGCAGAAGGCCGCGAGCCCATAATGCAGCTCATACGCCATATCGATGGCATTGATGCCGCGCTCCGGGTAGGCGCCGTGGGCCGTGCGGCCCTGGATGCGGGCCTTGAGCCACAGCGTGCCTTTGGCCGAGATGCCGATGGCATTATCCGTCGGCTCGGCGATGCAGACGACACCCGTACCCAGTGGAAGATGCGGGCTCATGGCCGTCGCGCCGAGGCCGCCGGATTCTTCGTCGGCCGTCGCCGCTAGGTAAATGTCACCCTGCGGCAGCTCGTCCCGGCGTGCTGCCTGGCGAAAGGCGTACGCGATGGCCGCGAGGCCGCTCTTCATATCACTCGTGCCACGGCCATACGCCCTGCCATCCCGGATGGTGAGCGCGATTGGCGGCACGCTCCAGGCCGTTTCATCACTGGAAGGCACGGTATCCATGTGACCACAGAGGATCAGCGGCTGCTTTTCTCCCGTGCCCCGCAGGCGCGCCACCAGGCTGTCACGCCCCGTCTCGCGGCAGGGAATCCGCTGCAGCGTGGCATGCGTCCCTTGGAGGAACTCTGTCAGGAAATCGGCCAGACGGCTTTCCCGGCCCGGCGGATTCTGCGTATCCGTCTCCACCAGACGTTTCAGGAGCGCGAGCGCTTCTTCCTCCTGCCTCATTGTACTCATGACCGTGTCCACCTTCTTATTTCTGTGTCAGATAGTCAAAGATGCCCTTCCAGAGCAGATCGTAGCCCTGCCAATCGAGGAATTCCTTCGGGCCCCAGTGCGGCGCGCAGTCAGACGTGAAGGCTGCCGAACGCCCTTTGCCGAATGAGCCGAAGGCCACGAGCGGGTCCCCTGCAATCGTCACCGGCACATCACAGCCCTCGCGCGGCAGCGTCTTGTTGTAGCCGAGGAAATGCGGCCACTCATGAGGCACTGCGGCAAGTGCGGGATGCGCATGCTCGACGGTTGGCGTCACGCCCTCCGGATGCTCCTCGCGGTCGTCGTCCGGCAGGCAGATGACAGGCAGGATGTCCTGGATGGCCGTCTTGCCGTAACGTGCCTTGCAGTCGATGCCGGAGAAGGAAAGATAGCCGCCGACCATCAGGAAGGCACCGCCATTTTTGACATACGTCGCGATAGACTGGCAGCGGTTCGGCATCTTGCGTCCTTCCTTGAAGGTTTCATCGGCCAGGAGGAGCGTATTCGAGCCGATATCAGAAAGCACGACACAGGCGTACTCCGACAGTTCCTCCGGCGTCCAGGGGAACCGCTCCGCCACATGCTGGCCCGGCAGATAGACAAGCTCATAGCCGGCATGGTCGATGGCACGCGCCAAGAACTCAATGCCTTCTTCATAGACACTCGTCGTAAACGTATCGAACCCTTTGACATGCGTCGTGAAACTCGTCCAGGATTCACCGCCGACTAAAATCTTTTTCTTCTGCATAAAAACCCCTCCTTGTTTATTTGCACCAGTTCAGGATAAGCGATGCGTAAATCTTGATGGCATCGATATATTGCTGGATTTCGACATATTCATTGACGGCATGGCACTGTGCGAGGCGGCCCGGGCCGTACTGCAGCGTCGGACAGAGCGCGATGTTGCGCCAGGTGCGGGAATCGCAGCCTGCCGGCGAGCCCACGATCGGCACCTCGCGCCCGATGGCCTCGCGGAACGAATCGCGGAAGACCTTGACGAACGGATGTGCAAGGTCCATCTCAAACGGATTGCCCGTCTGGTAGACGCTGACCTTCGGGCGGTGCTCGCGGAGCCAGGCATCGCCATCGGCACAGAGCATGACGGCGTCCGTAAACTCCCTGACCACCTGGTCATACGTCATGCCCGGCTGGTAGTGGACGCAGAGCTGGATGCTGCAGTAATCCGGCACCGTCGAGCCGGCATCGCCGCCCGTGATCACGCCGACATTGCCGGATGGCGGCGGCAGCAGCGGATGCTTGTACGTCAGCAGCCAGCGGTGTTCCATCTCTTCAAGCGCATGGATGATCTTGATGATCTTGTCGATGGCATTGACGCCCTTGAGCTTGAGGCCGGAATGCACGGCAATGCCCTCCGTCTCCACCTTGAAGAACACCCAGCCCATATGCGCCGCGATGAGCTCGTAATCCGTCGGCTCGCAGACGACGACGGCATCGGCCTTCTCACCGTGCATGGCGGCCACGAGCGAACCGTTGCCGCCGCCTTCCTCGTCGCAGACCGACGCGATCTTCACCGTGCCGGGAAGCTCGATGCCCGCATCCTGCAGCGCCTTGACGGCCATGATGGAGGCCATGAGCCCCGCCTTCATGTCGCAGGCGCCGACACCGTAGAGCTTGCCCGCCTCGATGACGCCGCCGTAGGGATCATGCAGCCAGTTGTCGTGATTGCCGGCCGGCATGCTGTCGACATGGCCGTCGAACAGGATGCTCTTCTCGCCCGTTCCCGGAAACGAGGCATAGAGATTGTAGCGGTCCTTGTAATCGTGTCCGGGATTGCCCTCGTGGTACTTTTCCCGGCAGGCCGTGATGACGGCTTCCGTCAGCGGGTCCTCCTTTATACGGGAAGCGCCGAGCTCCTCGAAGACGGTCCGGAGGTATTCCTGGCCGTTCTTCTCGAGACCGCCGCCGATGCCGTGGTCGATGTCATGGGTATCGCACTGGACCAGTTTGACGAGATGCTCGACATAATCGTCCCGATGGGCTTCAATGGATTTCATGAGATCTGTCATGATTGCTGTCTCTCCTTTCGCTTTGACTCCCAATCGCTCAGATACGCAACGAGTTCCTGACGGAACAGGATGGTTTGCTCAATGCCCGCCTCATGGGCGATATTGCCGACCTGCGGGCGGCTGATGCAGGACTCCCGGATGATTTCCTCGCGGCTGAAGATCTCTTTGGGCGTCCCGTCGGCAATGATGTGCTTGTTGGCCATGACGACGATGCGGTCAAACGTGTTGACGACGAAATCCATGTCGTGCGTGATGACGACGACACCGACGCCCCGCTCCTGCAGGTAGTCGAGGATCTTGCGCAGGATGGCCGTATGTTTGCAGTCCTGACCGGCCGTCGGCTCATCCCAGATTGTGTACAGGGGCTTTGTCGCCAGCACCGCCGCGATGGTCACGAACTTGCGCGTGGAATACGAGATATCGAACGGATTCATGTCCCGGCAGTGCTCCAGTCCCGTCAGGGACAGCACCTCTTCCGTGCGCGCCTTGATCTCTTCCTCGGGCAGGTGGAAGTAGCGCGGCATGTATTCGATCTCCTTGATGACCGTGCTGTTGAAGATCTGTTCATCGGGGTTCTGGAAGACGTAGCCGACCATGCGCGCAATCTGGGCCGTCGTCTTGTCTTTCGTATTGATGCCGTTGACGAGGACATTGCCCTGCGTGGGCTTGTAGAGGCCGTTCATCATCTTGGCCGCCGTCGATTTGCCCGCGCCGTTCTGGCCGATGATGGCCACGCGCTCGCCCGGACGGACCTTAAGGTTCAGGCCTTCGTTGGCGAGGAAGCCGTTCGGATAGTGAAAGGACACGTCCTGAAATTCAATTCCCTCCATGGATACCCCACCTTTCCTGTATCATCCGGCAGCAGGCCGCGTCCGTAATGGGGATGCCTTGAAGCGGCATGCCCTTGTCGGCGAGGTCATAGGCAAGCTGCGCGGCCTCCGGCAGTCTGACACCGAGCGAGGGCAGCGAGACATCGGAGAGTACCTCCTGGGCGCTGCCGCTGCGCACGAGCTTCCCGTCCTTCATGACCAGCACCTCATCGCAGTACATGGCGATCATGTTGATCTTGTGCTCGACGAGAACGATGGTCTTGTTGCGCTTCTTGAGCGTCTCGATGATGTCGAAGATGCGGCGGGAGCCTTCCGGGTCGAGCTGTGAGGTCGGCTCATCGATGACGAGGATATCGGGGTCCATGACGATGATCGAGGCAAAGGCCACGCGCTGCCGCTGGCCGCCTGAGAGCTCCGTCGGATTGTTCAGCGCGAGATGCTCGATCTCGAGGAGCTTCAGCACGTCGATGACGCGCTTCACGATCTCCTCGGGCGGCACGCCGAGATTCTCGAGGCCGAGCGCGACTTCTTCAAATACGGTTTTCTTGACGCCGCTGATCTGCGTGAACGGATTCTGGAAGACGTAGCCGATATCGACGGACAGGGCATCGACATCGAGGTCTTTCATATCCGTGCCGTCGTAGAGCACCTGCCCCGATAGCTCTCCCTTGAAGAAATTCGGGATGAGGCCGCGCAGGAGATTGCAGAGCGTCGTCTTGCCGCCGCCATTCTCGCCGATGACGCCGTAGAACCGGCCTTTCTCGAACGTGAAGGAAACGTCATCGAGCGCCTTGTTCTCGGCCAGGGTATACGAGAATGTCACATGCTTGAGTTCTATGCGATCCATACGTAAATCCTCCCGATTATGGTCAAAATCAGCACCAGGTCAAAGAACCAGACAAGAAGGTGCTCCGATGCCGGCACCTCTCGCAGGAGCAGCAGGCTCGTATGCCTGCTCGGCGCCGAGAACGCGCGCGCATCCATCGCGATGCTCTTTTCCTCGGCGTTCGAGATGGCGCCGAGCACGAGCGGCCCGAGCACCGGCACGAACGCCTTGGCCCGGTTCAGCATGCTGCCCTCCGTCTCGATGCCGCGGCAGCGCTGCGAATCCATGATGGTCTGTGAGGACTTGCTGAGGTCCTTGATGGTCTGGAACGCCGACAAAATGATGTAGGAGAACGTGTGCGACATGCCCCTCTTCTCGAGCATGTAGACGAGTTCATCCATCTCGGTCGTCTCCATGAACAGGATGAACGCGCCGCTGAACTCCATGACGAGGGCAGCCGAGATCAGTCCGAGATGGATGCCCTCCGGCGTGACGTGGATGCCGCCCATCTGAAAGAGGACGGTCGAGCCATTCGTGAATGCCGCACGCACAAGGAACAGCAGCGAAGCGAAGAACACGACGATTTTCCAATACACCTTCATGAAGGATTTGAATTTGCCTGCCAGTGCGGCAAAGACGAGGATCAGTGCCGTGAGGGCAAAGGCATACGCCACATCAAATACCACGAACGCGGATAACGTAATCGCAATCAGGATATTCGCCTTGCTCATCGGGTTCAGGTCAAGGACAAAATTGCCCTTGAGGCGCGGCTTTAAGTAATCATGAGCAAAAGACCAGTCCAATCTCTTCATCTCCTTTCAAACAAATATGGATAAAGGGGAACACCCTCCCCCTTATCCATATCACAGCTGTCGTCTTATGATATTTTATGACAGTTTACCGCGATTCATTTCCAGTCCGGCAGGATGTACTCGCTCATCGGGAGCTTGGCGAGGAAGTGCATCGGCATGCTCTTGATGATGAAGTAGCTGACGAGCACGCTCAGCGTCTTATCGACAAGGCCGAATGTAAAGGAACTGATGGTGACGGCCACCGGCACCGAAAGGCCGAGCGTCATGAGGCCGGCTGCGACGATGCTGTTGCCCGTGCCGATGAAGCCGCCGAAGACGAGGACATCAATCGGTACCGAGATGCAGGTCGTGATGACGGCGATGATGATGCCGAGCAGCACGGCACGCTTGAACGAATGGAAAAAGCCCTTCTTCGTGAAATAAGCCGAGACGATGGCCATGGCGAAGCCAACCACCATGTACGGCAGGACCGTCGGCAGGGAAATCGCATTGATGATCTGTGTGATGGCTGCAACAATAAGACCTGGAACGACGCCGCAAATGGCACCGATTAAGATCGTGCCGATGGCGTCGAGCCAGATCGGCAGTTTCAAGAGGATGGCGATCTGGCCGCCGACAATGTTGACCGCGATGCCAACAGGAATCAAAAAGACCGTTAACTTGCCCATGTTCTTCATGTTTAACACTCCCATCTCAAACGAATTGATTAAGCGTTTCATCAAGATTACTTCCAACGTTGAAGCCCGAGTCTCTTCAGTTGTTTTGATAAAACGTTTTATCTATGTTTAAAGTACCACAAAACCATGTGGTTGTAAACAAATTTTCAGAAAGTATTTTGTATTCTTTGAATGGGCAAATCTACAAAAGTACGTCTGAGATGTACTTCGCACAAATGTTCGACAAAGAAAAGACGCCTCGCAGCGGCCAGACAAATGCTGACTGCTGCGAAGCGTCTCGGCTTCCTTTTTTCAGTTCTGCTGCTGGACAAACGCGATGAACGCGTCCGTGGCGGCCTGGTCGGGCAGCTTGACCGTGTACATCTGGTTGCCCATCTGCGGCACCATCATCTCGGGCATGCGCTCGCACATGACCATATCCTTCCCGTAGCGCTCCATGATCTCTTCATGGCTGTGCACGTAGGAATGGCAGTCGCGGCGGCTGGCGTAGACGCAGCAGCAGTGTTTGCCGCTGTCCGGCAGGATACGGCGGTTCGTCGTGACCATGTCGGCCCAGATCTGGTAGACATCGGTCGAATGCGCGTAATTCATCATGTCCGGCGTGTAGCCACCCGCCGGGCGCATATTGACCTCGAGGCCGACGAAGTCCCCGACCTCGCCAAGGCCCGGCTTCGCCTTCGTCAGACGGAAGAACTCCAGGTGCACGAAGCGGCTCCTGACACCGAACGCCTTGACCGTTGCGCGGCCCGCCCGGCGCAGGGCTTCGGGGATCTCAGCTGCCGTGTAGTACGAAAGGTCGAGCTGCTGCAGCACGATGTCCATGACCGAGGGCGGCCATACCGTCATCGATTCGAACAGGGGCTCGGACTCCGCGTTGACGATGGCATCGTAGGAACAGATGTCGCCCGTGATGAATTCTTCCATGACGTAAGGCACGGCAGGGAGTTTCGCGAAGAAGGCCGTAAGGTCGGTATCCGAGGAGAGCTTGTACGTATCGCAGGCGCCGACGCCGACATCCGGCTTGACGATGACGGGGTAGCCGACTTCGGCGATGAAGGCGCGCGCCGCCTGCTCGTCCGTGACCTTGTGCAGGCGGGCCGTCGGCACACCTGCCTTGGCGTAGTAGGCCTTCATGGCCGACTTGTTCTTGATGCGCTGGATGTTGTCAGCCTGCTCCCCCGTCGTCACGTGGAAGTCCGTGCGCAGGCGGGCATCCTGCTCGAGCCAGAACTCGTTGTTCGATTCGATCCAGTCGATCTTGCCGTATTTGAAGGTAAAAAAGGCGACGGCCCGCAGCATCTGCTCGTAGTCGTCGAGATGCGGCAGATAGTAGTATTCCGTCAAAGCGCCCTTGAGCTCCTCCTGCAGGTCATCATACGGACAATCCCCGATGCCCAGCACGTTGACGCCGTTTTTGTGCAGGCGGTCGCAGAACTGCCAGTAATGCTTGGGAAAATGCGGGGAGATAAAAACGAAATTCATGATGTGTCGGTTCCTTTCTTACCCTTTCTTGCTTTCTTTCTAGTCTTTCTGTCCTTTACGAACCTTTACGCGCCTTTACGAGCGGCCTGAGCTGCCGGCTCCAGCCATCGCGTCCGTTCAGCCCGGCTGATTCGTCTCGCCGAGGACATACGGCAGGAAGTAAACGATCTGCTTCTTCCACCAGCACCAGTCGTGGTCGACATCGTAGCCCCAGAAGTCCACCCAGGCATGGATGCCCTTCTGCTGGAAGACATCGCGCATGAGCGCCGTCGTGCGGCGGCCTTCTTCTTCCCAGCGGCCCTGGCCGACGCAGAGCACGATGCGCTTCTCGTTGTACTGCCGGATATACGGATGGTCCTTTGGCATATTCGCGAGGAAATCGAGCGGCGAGTTCTGGTACAGCGTGCTGTCGAGCCAGCCGTCAAAGAAGAATTTAGCATCGTAAACGCCCGAGAGCGAGAGCATGGCCGAGAAGCACTCGGGGCGGCGGAAAAAGACGATGGCCGCATGCAGGCCGCCGAGGCTGCAGCCCGCCGCGACCGGCAGGCGTCCCGTGCCGTTCTCCTGCCGGATGAAGGGCAGGACCTCCTCGATGAGGTAGTTGTAGTACGCCTCCTGCCGCGCGGCGCGCCAGCCCTTGTCGCCCCAGACGTTCGACCACGTTTCCTGATCGACCGTATCGACGCAGAACAGCTGGATTTTCCCCTGCTCGATGGGCTCGCGCAGCGTATCGATCATGCCGAAGTTCTCGAAGTTGTCGCACATGGAATCCTGCGTCGGCAAAATGAGAAACGGCGTTCCCGTATGGCCGAAGATCCGGATATTCATATTGCGGTCCAGCCTGGGACTATGCCAGGATATCTCTTGTCGTTTCATAAAAATCACGCTCCATTTTCGTTTCGCGGGACTGTATGGTTTACAGTTTAACAAGTTTACCAGCAATTGTCAAAAAAGAGGTGCCGCCCGTCAGCTCATGGACCTCTTCCGGCCCTGCGGGCCACCTTCTCCGGGGATGCCACCGGCATCCCGCGCTTCGCGCCCATGCGCGGGCTACGACGCTTGTGAGGACTTGCAGTTGAGTTTTGTTCTTGCCTGTCCGCTCAAGGACCTCTTCCGGCCCTCCGGGCCACCTTCCCCGTGCGCGGAGAAGGCTTGGCGTCCCCTTTGGGGAAGCTGTCAGCGCAGCTGACTGAAGGGGTAGCGGCTCGCAGAAGCTTGTTATTTCCATATAAATCGAAATATGTGCAAAATCTCGTCCATGGACCTCTTCCGCCCCTACGGGGCACCTTCTCCGTGCGCGGGGCTACGACGCTTGTGAGGACTTGCAGTTGAGTTTTGTTCTTGCCCGTCCGTCCATGGACCTCTTCCACCGCTTCGCGGTCCCCCCTTCTCCAGGGATGCCACCGGCATCCCGCGCTTCGCGCCCATGCGCGGGGAAGGCTGCGCTTCGATGCACAGTTTGTGAAATACCGAGCGGAGGGATGTGTTCCGCCTGGAGGCGCGCAGCGACTGCCCGCGATAATACCTGAGGGAACGAGGGCGCATAAGCGGAAGCGGAGCGTTGGCGCCTGGCGTTAAGAAGGGATTTTTTCCCTTGCCAGCTTCCTGGCGAACGAGCGTCGTCCAAGCAGCGCGCGTTTCGCACGTTCGTCAGGCTTCGTTAAAAAGGAAAAAATCCCTTTAGCCAGCCGACTTCGCGCAGCGTTGCGCCCTCGTACCCGTCTTTCACATTTAGCTGCGCCCTGAAGCCGGAATGCATCCCGCAGCGTCATCGGTCATGCACAGATCCTCGCCCATGGACCCCTTTCGGCCCTGCGGGCCACACCCGGGGATGCCACCGGCATCCCGCGCTTCGCGCCCCCGGGTACGGGGACAGCTTTGCTTCGCCGTCCATGGACCTCTTCCACCGCTTCGCGGTCCCCCTTCTCCAGGGATGCCACCGGCATCCCGCGCTTCACGCCCATGCGCGGGGAAGGCTGCGCGTTGAAAAACAAAAGACAGCAGTTTGTTCTGCTGTCCTGTTTCCTGATTTATTTTTCTGTCGTCGTTTTGGCTGTAGCCTGCTCACGCTTTAATTGCTGGGCTTCGTGCAGAATGCTCTTGATGTTCACGAGGTACTCCTGCTCAGCCTGGCGCATGGTCTCGTAGAGCGGGTGGCCGAGCGGCTGCGAAAAGCAGGCTTCGTAGAGCTGCTCGAGTTTTTTGACGTTCTTTTTCTGCGTCAGGATGTAGCCGACGTTCTGCCGGCTGACTTTTGCAAGTGCCGCGTCAATCTCCGCGTGCAGGCCCTGCATCGATTTCGCCATGGTCTGCATCTTCTGCAGGGTCTGGCGGAAGCGGATGTCCTGCGGGTCGAGGCTGTCCCCGGCGGGCGTTTGCATGCCAGGCAGAGATACGTGGCCATGTGCATGATCATGGCCATGGTGGCAGCCGCAGCCGCATGTATGTGCTTCGTGTTTTTCGTCCATATGCTTCCTTTCTTTCTCGTCTGCCGGCAGACTCAGCGGATGTCGACCTGGCAGGACTGCATCGCGGCCAGGGCGCGCTCGTGGCTCGCGGGCGTCACGCCGGCGCAGCAGCTGGCCTTGACGGCAATCGTCTTCTCGGGGAAGGCAGCCTTGAGGATCATGGCGTTGGCGATGATGCAGATATCCGTGCAGAGGCCCACAAGCTCGATCTCGTCGTAAGCGGCAAGGTGCTTCGGCAGCTCGAGCGAGCCAAAGGCCAGCTTCTCGACGACGGCCACGGCCTCTTTGGCAAGCGGCTGAAGCTCCTCCGCGAGCTGCCAGCCCGCCTCGGGCTTGATGCAGTGCGGAACGGGCAGTTTGCGGCCCTCCTGCGTCGAGAGGTAGTCCGCGCCGTGCGTGTCGAGCGTGAAGACGAGCGCCGCACCGGCGTCTTTTGCCTGCTGCACATACGCAAGGAGGCGCGGCAGGAGCGCCTGTGCCTCCGGCGTGCCGAGGCTGCCGTCAATGAAATCCTTCTGCATATCGATGACTACGATACATTTCTTCATGGCAATCGTCCTTTCTCAAACTGCTGCCGAACATGCCGCCAGACGGCCCGCTGCGAAATCTTACAGTTTGTGGCCACAGGGCTTGCCCTTTTCAAACGTGTAGATAGCGTCAAAGCCAATCTCATCGCGCAGGATGGCGGCGGCCTCCTCGTAATGCGCGCCGAGCTGCGACGTCGTATGGCCGTCGGAGCCAATGGTGATGATCTTGCCGCCGAGGTCCTTGTAGAGCTTCAGGATGTCGCGCGAGGGCTGCGTATCGGGGAGATGGTAACGCCAGCTCGATGTGTTGATCTCGATGCCCTTGCCGTCGGCAATCGCAAGCTCAAGGACGGCCGCCACATGATCGCGAATCTTGGCGAACGGATAGACCCCGGCCGGATCGTAGCGCACGATGAGGTCGAGATGCGCGAGGATGTTGTAGTCCTTGTAGTTCTGCATGACGTGGTAGATGGCATCGTAATAGCCTTCATTGTATTCCTGCTGCGTACGGCCCTCCTGGAATTCACCCGTCCAGAAGCCCTTGCCTTCCGCCTGATGGCAGGAAAGCAGGATGAAATCCAGCTGATCCTCATACGCGTGGTAAAGCTTCTCAAACTGCGGGATCGTCTCCACCTGCACGCCAAATTCCAGGCCGCCCCGGATCCTGATGCGGTCTGCGTATTCCTGGCGCAGGCTTGCAAGCGTTGCAAAATACGTGGGGTAATCCACGTTGACCATCGGCTGTCCGGAAAGATAAACAATGGGGGCGTCCTCCGACGGGTCAACCGCGATGCCGTAATCAACGTGCTCGGCGAAACAGAGTTCCTGGAACCCGAGCTCGACGGCTCTTTTGACCTGGTCTGCCATCGGCGTCTGGCTGTCGCGGCTGAATGCGGAATGCACATGGTAATCTGCTTTGATCATTTCTTCATCCTGTCCTTCTCTTATCTGTCTTAGTCTGACTGTCGTACTTCCCTATCATATCACATCTTGCCGCCGGGGTCATCCCGCTTCTCCGCGGCAGCCGCCTCGCGCAGGGCCCGGAGGCGCGCGTCATGGCGGTCCCAGAAGCCCGTATCTTCTGCTAGAGCCGCCGCAAAGACGGGGGCCTTGAGTTCCTCGGACAAATGCCGCGTGACGAAGTCGCAGAACTGCAAATACGGCCAGCGCAGGAAGGCGCGGCGGGAAATGACGAGGCTCGCCTCATCATATGTATCAAAGGGCATGCCCGGCACCATTTCCTGATACGGAGGCTCCGGTGAGGCCGCATCATGCGGGAAAAAGGGGCTGAGCGTCACATACGGCTCCTCCTCTCCCCTCAGCCATTCCGTCTGGATGTCCCAGCAGACATCCCGGGTCCGGATCTGCCCGAAATATTCCCCGCCCGGCAGGATTTCCCGCCAGGCATCCCGCAGCCTCCTCTGCAGCGCCGCAAAATCCTGCGACGTGAAGTGCTGCCAGTTCCATCGATATGACATAACGCTCTTCCTTTTCTATTCCGTTTCTAATCGAATGCGAATCAACTCAACCTATACTGTATCCTACCACAACTTGCGGCTTCCTGGCATCCATGTGCGGGAAAATACCCGGCTTTATTTCTGAAACAAGACCTGGAACAAGGCTTGACAAAAGGAAAAAGCACCGCTAGCATGGAACTGTTGCCAATCCACGATGACAAGATGAAAGGACGGTTCGTATCCACATGCTGCCACCCATTCCCCTCAAATATATGCTGCCGCTCACGGGGCTGGCGGTCTCCGCCTTCGTGTTCAATACGTCGGAATTCATGCCCATCGGACTTTTGACGGACATCTCCGACTCCTTCGGCATGACGCCGGCCGCGACGGGCATCATGATCACGGTCTACGCCTGGGTCGTCGGCATCCTGTCGCTGCCACTGATGCTCGCGACCTGCCGCATGGAACTCAAGCGGCTGCTGCTCCTGACGCTCGCGCTCTTCGCCCTCGGCCAGGCCGGCTCGGGTCTCGCCGTGAATTTCCCGATGCTCATGGGGGCGCGCATCCTCGTCGCCTGCGCGCATTCCATCTTCTGGTCGATTGCCGCGCCGCTCGCCACGCGCCTCGTGACGAGGACGCATCAGCCCTTCGCGCTCTCGACGATCGCGACGGGTTCCTCGGTCGCCATGATCTTCGGCCTGCCACTCGGGCGCGTCGTCGGCCTCGCGCTCGGCTGGCGCATGACCTTCCTCGTGCTCGCCGTCATCTCGACGCTGGCCCTGCTCTATCTCTGGCGCGTCTTCCCCTCGCTCACGAACAACTCCACGTTCTCGACGCGCGACCTGCCGGCGCTCGTGCGCAACCCGCTCGTCTCGGGCATCTTCGTGCTCTCCGTACTCTTCGCCACGGCGTACTTCACGACGTACAGCTACATCGAGCCGTTCCTCGGCACGATCGCCGGCTTCGCGCCGGATGCCATCACCTGGACGCTCATGGTGCTCGGCGTCTGCGGCTTCTTCGGTAGCGTCTTGTTCTCGCGCTTCTACGGCCGCCACCGCTTCCCCATCTTCCGCGCGGGGCTCCTTGGCCTGCTCGTGGCGCTCATGTGCTTCCTGCCATCTGCCGCCTTCATGCCGTCGATGATCGCCTGCTGCATGCTGCTCGGCACGATTTCCACACTGTTCAACGTGACGATGCAGGCCGAGCTCATCCGCAACTGCTCGCTGGCCGCAGCGCCCGTCGCCATGTCCATCTTCTCGGGCATCTTCAACGTCGGCATCGGCGGCGGCACCTTCATCGGCGGGCGCCTGGCCGCCGCCTCGATGCTGCCCGACATCGGCTTTGTCGGTGCGGCAATCGCGGCCTGCGCCGTGCTCTTCGGCCTCCTCTTCTACCTGCCCCATGCCCGACGTCAGGCCAAACAGGAAAAAGTCAAATGAATCCGCAGCCAAAAGCCCCGGTTCCCATCAAAAGGAACCGGGGCTTTTCTATCCGTGTATGTTGGCATTGCCGCAGGAGCCGCCGGCTCTCAGCGGATGACCTTGACGCGCTTCGCGATGTCTTCTTTTTCTTTGGCATCGGGCTCCGCGACGATGCCGCCGAACGGCATCTGCGCGACGAGCTGCCACGAGGCGGGCAGGCCGAACATGGCCTTGACCTTCTCGTCAATGACCGGATTGTAGTGCTGGAGGTTCGCGCCGATATTGAGGTCGCGCAGGCCGCTCCAGATGGAGAACTGCAGCATGCCGTTGGCCTGCTGGGCCCAGACGGGGAAATTCGCCGCATAGAGGGGGAACTTTTCCTGCAGGCCCTTGACGACGTCCGTATCGAAGAAATAGAGGATCGTGCCGTAGGCGGCGCGGAAACCGTCGATCTTCTCGCGGGCGACCTTGCCGTCAAAGGCGTTGTAGACGGCATCCCAGAGCGCATCCTGCTGGCCGCCCGTCACGACGACGGCGCGGGCGCTCTTCATGTTGAAGGCATCCGGCACGAGCTCCGTAATCGTCTCGACGAGCCCGATGACCTCCTGCTCCGCAACGGGCAGATTCTTGTTGAGCTGGTAATACGTACGGCGTTTGGCAATGGAATCGACAATACTCATGATGGTTCCCCCTTCTCCGGCACGCGCTTCGCGTACACGCTTACAAATGATATGTTTATTTTATCATGCGAACACAATTTCTTTCGTAACTCAGTCACACGAAAAGCGCCGAATCAAGAATGCAAACCGCGACGAAATGCAGCAGGATATGGTATAATTCAGTTAGAATATACTTGAACTTCTCGATTGGAATGAGGTATTTTTATGACAAAATCCGATCATCCCGATACAAATCCTGACATACATGCCTTTCCCGGCATCGCCGCGAATCTGCCCTGCTGCTTCTACATCGCAGAGGAAAAGGCCCCCTATCGCCTGCTCTATGCCAATGAAGAAATGATGCGCCTGTTCGACTGCCGCGATCTCGCAGAGCTCTGTCATCATACGGAGGGCAATGCCTTTCATCTCTTCGCGATGGACGACCGCCTGCGCGTCGAGCAGGATATCCGGCACGAGCTCGCGGAGAAGCACGACCGCTTCGAGCATGTCCAGGGTCACCTCTTCACGCGCACGAGCTGCATCCGCTATGCAGACGTCTCGGGCCGCCGCGTCGACACGGAAGCGTACGGCCCCGTCTTTTACTGCACGATGCAGGAAATCGATATCCCGCTGCCGGGCGTCACGATTGACCGCGACATCCGCGACTACGTCATCCGCCATCTCGAAGAAGCCATCGAAAAGCACTGGATCCAGGTGTACTACCAGCCGATCATCCGCACGCTCACAGGCGAGCTATGCGGCCTCGAGGCCCTTTCGCGCTGGGTGGACCCGCACATCGGCTTCCTGTCGCCGGCGTCGTTCATCCCCGTGCTCGAGCAGGTACGGCTCATCCACCGCCTCGATGCCTTCGTGCTCGAGGAGGTCTGCCGCACGCTGCGCCAGCGCCTCGACAAGGACCTGCCCGTTACGCCCGTATCCTGCAATCTCTCGCGCTATGACTTCAGCCTCATCGACGTCTTCTCGCTCATCGAGGGGACGCGCCGGCGCTACGCTGTGCCGCGCGACTTCCTGCACATCGAGATCACGGAGAGCGTCCTCGCACAGAACGCCGAGGCCGTCCATCAAGCGCTCGACCGGCTGCGCGAGGAGGGCTATGAGATCTGGCTCGACGATTTCGGCAGCGGCTATTCTTCGCTGAGCATCCTCAAGGATTACACGGTCGATCTCGTCAAGCTCGACATGAGCTTCCTGCGCAAGTTCACCGAGAAATCGCGCAGCATCATCATTTCCATCATCTCGATGGCCAAGGATCTCGGCGTCAAGACGCTCGCGGAGGGCGTCGAAACGCAGGAGCATGCGGACTTCCTCGCTTCCATCGGCTGCGGCCGTCATCAGGGCTATTTCTACGGCAAGCCGCGCCCGCTCGCGGGAACGCTGGCGCATATTGAGGCGGAAGGCCGCGGCATCGAACTGCGCAAGTGGTGCCATTTCTACGATATGGCCAGCATGGTCATCCGCCAGTCCAAGCGGCCCAACGCCATCCTCGACATGCAGGAAAACGGCACAATCCGCTTCCTCTACGCCAACCAGCCTTACCGCGAGCAGATACAGATGCTGGGCTATCAGCTGCAGGATATACAGCGGAATATGAGTTCGCCCGACAAATCCGATGTGAGCCACCTCTTCTGGACATGCATCCACCAGTCGCGCCAGAGCCATCAGACCGAATCCTTCTTTTACGTTGATGGCGGCCATTACATCAGCGTCAGCCTTTGCGTGATCTATGCGCTGAATCATCATCTGCTGATCCAGCTCGAATTCCAGAATCTCTCCCAGAACGGCATCGGCCTGCAGCAGGATAAATTCGACGAACGCCTGCGCTACCTGTACAGCATGTTTGAGAATGTCTACCTCGTCAATTTCGCGAAGGACACAATCGAGCCGCTCCACTTCCGCGACGCACTCACATCGGCAAAAGATGCCGAAACAACAGCCTACGATATCCGGCATGCCGTGCGGGCCTTTGCCAGACAGTTCGTCTATGAGGATGACCGTAAGCGGTATCTCGCGTTCTGCGACCCCGATTCCGTCATCGCGCGCATCCAGAAAAGCCCGTACGGGCGCATTGCCTGCCGGTTCCGCGTGCGCGACCATCACGGCAATTACTCCTGGAAGGAATGTACGGCCATCCTGCTCGCCAGCGGGAACATGCCGCTCATGCTGACGGCCACCAAGACCGTGGATCCGCCCCTCCTCTCGCCAGCCGCCGGCGAAACCGCGCCGGAGGGCCAGCTGCTGCCCTCGCTGCTCTGGAAGAATTTCGAGCGCAATACGCATTTCCATTATTTCTGGAAGGACAAGGAGCGCCGCTTCCTCGGTGCGACGCGTTCCTTCCTCGAGTATTACGGCTTCGCGTCCGTGCAGGAGATTCTCGGCAAGACAGATGAGGATATGAACTGGCATGTCGACAACAATGCGTACCGCCTCGATGAGCTCGATGTCCTGCAGAAAGGCAGGGTCATCGAGAATGTTGCGGGCGAGTGCATCATCCGCGGGGCCCTGCACCACATCACCTGCTACAAGTGGCCGATTTACCGCGAGGGCGAGATCATCGGGCTCATGGGCGTCTTCTTCGATGCCAATGCAATCTACCACGACCTGCACAAGGCGCTGCCCTCCCCGTTTGACGATCCAATCACGGGGCTGCGCAACCGCCAGGGCTTTCTCGGGGATCTGACCCGGTATCAGGAAACGTGGACGATGGAAAAGCAGCCATACGCGCTGATTCTTCTCGAGAGCCGCTTCGATGAGCATATCCGGGAATCGTATGAGAACCCGCTCGTGCGTGCACTCGTCTGCCAGGAGGCCGAAGTCCTGCGCCGGTATGCGGGAAAAGATGCTGCCATCGCGCGCATCCAAAATGTGACGTTTGCCATTCTGCGCCGCGAGAACAGCCATCAGGAGTCCGAGGCCCTCGCCCGCGAGCTCCAGCACCGCCTGCAGTCGATTCACGAGATCAGCGGCAATCCCGTCACCATCACGTTCTGTTACAGCATCGTCCACGCCGACGACCCCGGCATCCACCGCCCGCCCGACAGCAGCGTCAGCTACATCTACCGCCTCGCCATGGAACGCCTGCGCCACAACGGCTGAAAGCCAACGCAGCTGAATGCGAGCGGTGGGAACGAAGGCGCTGACTGGCGTCCCCAAAGCCTTCCCCTCTGGGGAAGGTGGCAGCCGCAGGCTGACGGATGAGGTCAAGGAAGCTGCATATGGACTCGATGTAAACAGGCGCAGAAAGGCGCTGCGGGATGTGAAAGACGGGGACGAGGGCGCAACGCTACGCGAAGTCGGCTGGCTAAAGGGATTTTTTCCTTTTTAACGAAGCCTGACGAACGTGCGAAACGCGCGCTGCTTAAACGACGCTCGTTCGCCAGGAAGCTGGCGGACGAGGGCGAAGTAAAGGCGCTGCGGGATGCATTCCGGCTTCAGCGCGCAGCTAAATGTGCCCCAACATGCTGCGAGCAGCAAAGAAGTTTCGCCGCCTGCCGCGGCGTTCCGACATCCGGCGCGAAGAGCCTTTCGTATTGGGCCCCAGCCCTGCGGGCAGTCGCTGCGCGCCTCCAGGCGGAATACATCCCTCCGCTCGGTATCCCACAAACTGTGCATCGAAGCGTAGCCTTCCCCGCGCACGGGGAAGGGGGACCGCGAAGCGGTGGAAGAGGTCCATGGACGGACGGGCAAGAACAAAACTCAACTGCAAGTCCTCACAAGCGTCGTAGCTCCGCGCACGGGGGCGCGAAGCGCGGGATGCCGGTGGCCTCCCCGGGTGTGGCCCGCAGGGCCGAAAGGGGTCCATGAGCGGACGGGCAAGGACAATACTTGACTGTAAGTCCTCACAAGCGTCGTAGCCCGCGCACGGGCGCGAAGCGCGGGATGCCGGAGGCATCCCCGGAAAAGGTGGCCCGCAGAGCCGAAAGGGGTCCATGGGCGGAAATAGCAAGCTGCTGCGAGCTGTTACCCCTTCAGTCAGCTGCGCTGACGGCTTCCCAAAAGAGGACGCCAAGCCTTCTCCGCGCACGGACTGAAGTGGTAAACTAAAACTGGACACTAAGAGGGTAGAAAATGGACATGTACAAGATGCCCTCTTCCCCATAGCCTTCCCCTCCGGGGAAGGTGGCAGCCGAAGGCTGACGGAAGGGGCGGCTGCTCGAAGCATTGTGTTGGCTCGATGAAAACGATACCTTCAGTTTCGCATTTCATTGAGCCGTAAAGCAGTTACCAGCAGTTTCCCCTATCGGCCCGCTGGGCCACTTCCCCCTAAGGGGGGAAGCTCTGTTTCACGAAAAATCCTGACCATGTCACGCAGGACGGGTCAGGATTTTTTAGTATGCCAAATCAGGCGGATGCCCGCAGGCTCTGGAGCTTGAAGACGAGGGCGCCGAGGATGCCCGAGAGGATGGACGCCGAAAGGATGCTGATCTTCGCGAGGTCGAGCATCGCGCCGCTGTCGGCAAAGGCCAGCGAGGCGATGAAGATGGACATCGTGAAGCCGATGCCGCCGAGCATGCCCGTCGCGGCTGCCTGCCCCGAAGAGGCGTTGCCGGGCACGGGTACCTTGAAGAAGCGGTTGAAGCACCAGACCGTGCCGAAGATGCCGATGGGCTTGCCGAGGCACAGGCCGGCCAGGATGCCGAGGAAGAGCGGCGAGCCCGGGTCAAACGTCGCAAAGGAGAGCGTGACGCCCGCATTGCCGAGTGCGAAAATCGGCATGATGCCATAGGCCGACCAGGGCTCCAGGCGGTGTTCCCAGACATGGAGCATCGATTGCTCGGGGTCCTCCTGTGCGGGGATGGCAAGGCCGAGCAGGACGCCTGCGATGGTCGGATGCACGCCGGCCTGCAGGAAGGCATACCAGGCGATGAGCCCAAGGATGAGGTACGCGAGGAAGAAGCGCACGTTGAGGCGGCTCAAAAGGAAGGCCGCGGCGATGGCCACGAGGCCGACGAAGAGCGCCGCGAAGGCGATTTCGCTGCTGTAGAACAGCGCGATGACGACGATGGCGCCGAGGTCGTCGACGATGGCCAGCGCCGTCAAAAAGACGACGAGTCCCAGCGGTGCCTGGCGCGCCGTCAGCGTCATGATGCCGAGCGCAAAGGCAATGTCCGTAGCCATCGGGATGCCCCAGCCGCCTGCGGTCGGCGTGCCAAAATTAATGAGTGCATAGAGGATGGCGGGCACGATCATGCCGCCGAGGGCCGCGCCGACCGGCAGCATCATGGCCGAGCGCGTCTTGAGCTCGCCGTAGAGGAATTCGCGCTTGATTTCAAGACCGATGACGAAGAAGAATACGGCCATGAGTCCGTCGTTGATCCAGTGCAAAAGGCCCATCTCGAGGCCAAAATCCCCAAGGCCCAGCCGGATTGGCATGTGCAGGACGTGATGGTAGGCGCCGGCCAGCGGGGAATTCGCCAGCAGCAGCGCGACCACCGCACCGAGCAGCAGGATGGCGCCGCTTTTTGCTTCCCAGCGCCAGAACCAGAGGAATGGCGTCGCCAGCGAGCGGATTGTCTCTTTCATAACAATATCATCTCCTTATAAACATACATTTTCCTTTATATTATACAAAAGAAATCTGGGATTTAACAGGAAAAAGTAAAAACTGCCCGCCGCAAACCCGGAGGATGCGGCAGGCAGTCGAGCAGTAGTCTTTATGAATCTGTCATGAGGAATCTGGCATTACGATTTCGGCGTATGGCGCATGAGCTTCATCGGCAGCAGCAGGATGAAGTTGAACACGAGGATCGTGAGGATCAGGAGCGCGCCGATGCCGTCTGCAATCATGTCGCGGTCCGGCACAAGGCCCGTACTCATGAGGTACCAGAGATGCACCGCCAGCGTCTCGCCGCCGGCCATGACATCCGTATCGAACATGTGGCGCGATACCGTCGTGCCGGCCGTGAAGATCAGGATGGCCGTCTCGCCCAGGGCGCGGCCGGCCGTCAACGTGATGCCGGTGATGATGCCCGGCATGGCATTGGGCAGTACAACCTTGCAGATGGTCTGCAGCTTCGTGGCACCCAGGGCCAAACTGGCTTCCTCGTACGATTTCGGCACCGTGCGAATGGATTCCTCCGTCACGCGCACGAGCATCGGCAGGTTCAAAAGTACCAGCGTCAGCGAGCCGCCGAGGATGGAGAAACCCATGTTCATCATGTTGACGAAGATGATCATGCCGAACAGGCCCAGGACGATGGACGGCACCGTCGCGAGACTCTCGACCGACAGGCGGATGCATTTCGTCAGCTTGTTCTCACGCGCATACTCCGCGAGGTAAATGCCGGCGCCGAGCGCGATCGGGATGGAAATGCCCATCGAGATGAGCAGCATGTAGAACGAGTTGAAGAGCTGAGCGCCGACGCCGCCGCCCGCCATCATATCGCTGGACTTGCCCAGCACGAACTGCGGCGAGAGCACCGGCAGGCCCTTGTAGAGAATGTAGCCGAGGAATACGGCCAGGAGGCCCAGGATGAAGAATCCCACGACCCAGAGGCCAGCCACGGCTATCTTGTTTTGTGTCCTTGTATCCATAGCGTCAACCCCTCCTCTGACCGAAACGGCGAATCAAGAGAATCATGCCCAGCGAAATGAGCAGCAGGACGAACGCCATGAGGAACAGGGCGTTGCCCCAGACCGAGCCAAACGGCGTGTTGCCCATCTCGACGACGATGTTGCTCGTCAGCGTGGCCGTCGGCGTGAAGAGCGATGTGATGATCTGAGGCGTGTTGCCGATGAGCATCTGTACGGCCATCGTCTCACCCACGGCGCGCGCCATCGCGAGCACAATAGCGGTCAGGATGCCGGGTGCGGCAGCCGGCACGATGACGTGCACCATCGTCTGCCACCAGGTCGCGCCGAGTGCGAGGCTGGCTTCTTCCAGCGGACGCGGCACGGCATTTAAGGCATCCGTGCTGATGGAAAGGATCGTCGGCAGGATCATGACGGCCAGCACCAACGATGCCGCGAGCACGCCGAAGCCCGTCGTCGTGCCGAAGGTGCTGCGCAGGAACGGCACGAGGACCATCAGGCCGATGTAGCCGTAGACGACAGACGGGATGGCGACGTAAAGGTCCGTTGCCGGGCGCATGATGTTCTTGAGCCAGACCGGTGCGACCTTCGCGAGGAAAATCGCACCGAGGAGTCCGAGCGGTGCACCGATGACGACGGACAGAAGCGTCGTCGCCACCGAACCGATGATGAAGGACAAGGCGCCGAATTTCCCGAGCGTCGGGTCCCACTGCGCGCCGAAGAAGAACTCCAGCGGGCTGACCTCCGCAAAGGTCATGAGGCCCTGCCGCCCGATGAAAAAGATGATGGAAAAGATGATGATGGTCATGAGAAAAGCAGACGCGATAAAGAGGTATCGTCCGCACTTGTCGTAAAAGAGCCTGCGCTCATGACCGCCGCCAGACTGTTTCCCGTCCATGCGGCTTACTGTTACTGCCCGTTCCATAATTTCCTCCCACTTCCTGTAGAGTCCCGCCGTCTGGCATCCTCATCCGGATGCCAGGCGTCAGATAATGAAAGAGTGGTCAGGGGGCCATGCCGTAGGTTTTTTGCCTGCTCACGATGGACTGCCCGCTGACCACTGCTCACTGTTCATTGGTTACGTTCCCTGCCGTGCCCGTAAGGCCTGCGGCGGGACTAAAATCAGTTCTTCATCTTGCTGATTGGAATGAAGCCGAGTTTCTCAACCTGGCTGTTCTGGAACTCATCGCTGAGGATGTAATCGATGAAGGCCTTGACGGCACCCGTCGGCTCACCCTTCGTGTACATGTGGCCGTAGCCGTAGATCGGATACTTGCCATCGATGATGTTCTGCGGAGAATACTCGACACCGTCGAACTTCAGGACCTTGACGGAATCATCGGCATACGGTGCATCGACATAGCCGATGGAACCCGGCGTGCTGGCAATGGCAGCGCGAACCGCACCGTTGGAATCCTGGATGACGGCATCATCCGTGAATGCTGCGCCCTTGAGGACGACATCGCTGATCGTGGCACGCGAACCCGAGGATTTTGCACGATGAATCAGCGTGATCTTCTGATCAGCACCGCCGACTTCCTTCCAGTTCGTGATCTTGCCCGTCAGGATATCGATGGCCTGCTGCTTCGTGAGGTTGTCGACCTTGTTGTCCTTGTTGACGATGAAGACGAACGGCTCAACGACGACCTTGTGGTCAACGAGGCCCTTGTCCTTGTACTCGTCCGGCAGGTTGACGTCGGAGTTGCCGATCTGTACGGCACCTTCCGATACCTGGTTCATGCCCGTGAAAGAGCCGCCGCCGGCGATGTTGACCGTGACCTTCTCATATTTGTCCTGGAAGGCTTCCTGTGCCGGTTTCAGGAGCGGCAGCAGTGCCGTTGACCCCGAAGCGGAAATCTTGCCGGAAATCTCCTGTGCAGCCCCGCTGCTGCTCGAGCTGGCAGCCTGCTGACCACCGCCGCCGCAGCCCGTGAGCAGTACGGCCGTACTGGCGACTACTGCGCCAATGGAAAGAAGTTTCTTCATCTTGTTGAACATATCCATTTCCTCCCAAACCATTCCTTGATTGAGTAAATTCCGGGAACCCGTTGGCTCCCTTCATCGTTCTCCTATATCGTAGCAAAGATTCCAGAGGCAATTGTTGCGAGTATGTTACGCTTTTGTTAAGATCAACGATCAACAACGTCTCCTGGTCCAGCCAAAGAGACTCAAATGCAAAAAAATGGGGCTGTGAAATAACAGATCCCCAAAAACAAGAGGGCCGCATGCTCATTGAGCATGCGGCCCTCTTTGTGGTAAAATTTTCTATATCCCACTATGGAAAAGATTACCACATATCATTCTAAAACAACGCAAGGCATTTTGCCAGTGTTTATTTCGGATTATCTGGATATCTGTGATCCTGTGCTGGTTTTTGACCGATTCATGGAGGGAATCAATTTGGAGAAGTACCTGAAGGCTGTGCCAGCTCACTGCACTGGCCGTCTTCGGTACGACCCGGTCAGCATGT
>NZ_QRQA01000016.1:0-358 GCF_003475755.1 Mitsuokella sp. AF33-22
GAGGCAAATGCAAATAAATATCAATGGGTGTGGAAGAAGGCGACAGAGAAATCACGTTACCGCTTGTTTGCAAAGATAACCACACTGTTTGAGGAACTCAATGCGGAACTGGCTCCCAGCGGCATCGCCATCCCTACAAACACAGAATATCTGGCCGAGGTGCTGAAGCAATACACTGCCTTCTGGAAGCTCGATGAAGCAGACTTCGTCCACTGGCGCGGACACCACAAGAGCCCGCAACAACGTCATTACGAGCGCCTTCGGGAATATATGAGTAAGCTGGACGAGTATACCGAGAAACTACGGATCTGCGGGGACGGACGGAACAGGACCATCCGGATAAATCGAGAACTGACCG